>QIDP01000120.1 GCA_003229375.1 Nitrospirota bacterium | reverse complement strand
TCACAGCCGGCAAAATTGTTTTCATGCAAGTATCCTAAACGCTTCGACAGGCCGAATTGATAATGCAATTCCCTTATTTGTATGATCTCGCTTCTTCCTCACTATTCAGCTAAATACCTATAGACTATCCACCTGAGTAGTTACTAAGATATTAGACCTCACTCCCTGAAAGGTGTCCCTAACTCAAGGAACTATATCATGAGTAAACATTTTAAGTAACTACTCAGGTTTTCCCCTTTGGAAAAGGGGGATTAAGGGGGATTTTATAATTATAAGTTCTACAAATCCCCCCTCACCCCCCTTTGCTAAAGGGGGGGATGAATATAGCTGAATAGTTACATTATTTATTTGATTAAGGTTAACCAATTATTATCACTTGCAAAACTTTTTTTGATATTCTTCGCCATGCTGTTAAAACGACTTGACGGTACTGAAAACAATATTGTGTCGGATGCAATGTATTTTCTCATTGTAGGATCCAATGCACCAACGGTTGCCTTTGGGTGTTTTTTGTCTTTTTCTTTGTATGGGATCGTCCACATGCTCTGACAACCCGATGCAAATGGAACAATTACGTTATTGTTTTCAGGACTGTCAAAATTGGACAGAGTTACCAAACCGGACAGGCTCAGCGGATTTACCCAATAATTGACAACCTCGATGCAAATATTGTCTTCTATTTGCTCAAGTTTGCTTAATATCAGATATTTCTTTCGCGGTTCTTCGGTTTTGATCTGATTGTAAAATTCGTTGGCGTAGGCAATATTTTCTTTAAACTTTTCTTCAGACGCTAAAAAGCCCCCGGCTTTTTCGTTCGGTTGCGTAAAACCGAAATAACAAGCAGCACCGCTGCAACCGGCAGAATTCTGGGAGAAACTTATTTTGTTTCCTTTCGTCACGTCTTCAATATGCTTAAACATGCATGTCCATTTATTTGCCTGTAACTCTATTGAATCTTCGGGGAGGACTGATGAAAAATACCAGCCCATTGACGGCAGAGTAACGGGGAAATGGCTAACAAATTTCCGGTTGCCTTTTTTTATTATTCTCGAATCCATTCTTTTACCCATTTGGTTTCAATTGCTTCCCGAACAACAAACGGATCATTCATAGCCAACTCTGTGGCCGTTTCCATATTTTCTACTTCGAATAAAATTAATCCGCCGCTTCTGTCACCGAACGGACCGCCGGAATAATTGATCGGCTTGCTGTCTTTCCAATACTTATTAGGGGCAAAACATGGAAAATAAGCCAAAATTCAAACCCAACCCTTCCCTAAAACTAATGGACCGGGTCAGGGAAGTAATGCGCTATCATCATTACGCCTACCGTACCGAAAACTCATACTGCCAGTGGATAGGAAAAATATTAAGATACTCCCTGAAATAAGGGAAGTCAATAACAAAACAATTGCTACTGCAACAAATTTCTGCTGCTTTGGCTCTACATAAATTTATATGGTTCTGAAACCGATTTTATCTTATTGACACGCTTTCTATTTCTATAATATAGTTAGAATTCAGACAGGAAGTATTCAAAAATATATTTACTCTTTAATTGTCTATTTTAATATTTGATATTTTTATGAAATATGATGCAATAGTTTTGGCAGGAGACAGGGGAACGAGTCACAACATTTATGGAGAGAATAAGGCCTTTCTTAAACTCGATGGGATTCCTCTTATCGGATATGTGCTTGCCTCTTTAGAAGAAGCGAATAGCATAGATAAAATATACGTGGTCGGCCCGAAATATAGATTAGAAAAAGAGATAGAAAAGGTCGCTGATTATATAAATGATAAAAAAGGATTAGAGATATGTGAACAGAGGAATAACCTCTATGAGAATAGCTGGTATGGCTTCCTGAATACCCTGCCTGATTATAAAGAGGGAGTCCCTCTGACAAATTCTGCATATAAGGAATACAAGGACAAGGCTGTCTTATTTATCCCTGCTGATATCCCCCTGGTAACCGCTGCTGAGATAGAGTATTTTCTTTCCCGGTGCGACATTGGAAAACATGACTATTTTTCAGGGTTAACACCTGAAAAAAGTATTAGATATTTCTATCCAACCAAGAAGACACCGGGTATCAAAATGGCCTGTTTTAATTTAAAGGAAGATAAATGCCGTATCAACAATCTCCATCTGGTAAAACCTATTATGATCGGCAACAGAGAGTATATTCAAAAAATGTATGACTACCGGTATCAAAAGAATTTTAGAAATATTATCAAATTGATCATGGAATTTGTTAAGACAGATACAATGTTCAAAAGTCTGTGGTATTTCGGACTCATGCATTCAGCCCTGATCCTATCCACTATACACCTGGATATGATTGCCTATATAAACAGGAGATTCCTGCCTCTCTCTTCTGTAGAAAGGTGTATTTCTGAGATATTGAAAACCAGGTTCACTACTGTAGAAACCCCTTTCGGAGGAACTGCTCTTGATATAGACAAAGAAGAGGACTATGATGCTATGAAGGTGATGTTTTTAATGTGGAGAGAATATCAGAATGAGATGGTTAGCAAATATAACCCATAGCAAAAGGGTAAAACTACCTTGCATAGCCTTAGTAGATTGATTATATTAGATATAATTTATAAATAATCTATATCTTCCGTGTCTTCTGTGGTTAAATATTAAACCACTGAAAACACTGAAGGCTCAGTAAGGGACTTTACAGTCCCTAAGTTGATTCAATCGGAAAAATGAATGAAAAAGGTTAGCTTAAGCGGATATATATTTGTATCATTCCTTGTCCACCTCTTTTCCGGTCTCATAATCAATTATATAGCCATTCCCATAAGTAAACAAGAGGCCCTGATAAAGGTAAAGATAAGGACAATAGAACCTGAAGATATAGATGATCTAAGGGGTAGTATTATAGATATCCCTAAACCTAAGAATATAGAGAAGCCTTTAAAAAAGATGGTCTTATCCAGGTTTGACAGCAGGGGGCACAGCAATATAGCGAATAAGAAATCAAAGAAATATCGTGATATAAAGACCATTATACCGCAAAAAAGACCGCCTCTGCCATCCTCCAAAGATAGGCCACTGAAGAGTGAGACCCCAAAAAAGGAGGAGAGATTCTCGGAAGAGCCTGAGAAGAAGCTACCTCGCAAGACCAGCTCACTATCATTGGTTGATGGGATTGACAATAAAGAATATCCCAGAATAAATTCAGGGGAAGAAGATGAGAGTTCTGATGAGGAATTAATATCAATAGACACACAGGAATTTAAATATGTCTCCTATTTTGCTACTATCAAAGAACAAATTGAAAAAGTATACTCATATCCTGTAGAGGCGATGAGGAAGGGGATAGACGGGATGCCGTTCCTAAGGTTTACAATAAGCAAGAAGGGAAAGCTTGTTGGTATTCAAGTACTAAATACCTCGGGATACAAGATACTGGATGATGCAGCAATAAAGGCACTTAAAAAGGCATCCCCTTACAAACCCATCCCGGATACAATAAATAAAAATAAGCTCAATGTCGGCGTCACCTTTTCCTATAGTGATCGTTTCAGGGTTTTAAGATAACAATGGTTACCAAAGAATTTGAATTACTTGATACAACAGCAGATAAAGGGCTGATTGCCTATGGACATGATCTAAAAGAGGCATTCATTAATGCTGCAAAAGGATTATTATCTATTATAACAGAACCTAAGCTTATCAAAGACCTGATTCCACACAGGGTAGAGATAAATGCCAAAGATCTTACGGGCCTGCTCGTATGCTGGCTGAATGAAATTATATATCTCCAGGAAGTAGATGAGATGTTATATAAGAGATTTGAGATAAAGAAATTGGAGAAGGATTACCTCGAGGCAGAGATATGGGGTGAGAGATTTAATCCTGATAAACACCTGATAAAGGGAGAGGTAAAGGCAGCTACTTATCATCGGATCGGGATCAAGGAAGAAAAAGGGATATGGGAGATAGCGGTTATCTTTGATGTGTAAGCTGTTTTAATGAATCATAAAATTACTTCCCCGCAGGAACCCCTCTATATCTATAAGTCTGGCATCGATCGGGAGCTTGCCTTTCCTGATAGCCTCTGTTAATGCATCGGGAAAGTATGTATCACACTCATTAAGGTATTTTAAGACAGAAATACCCCAATATCCCTCCTCGGGGGTCTGGATAATGGCTATATTTTTATCTTCATACTCTTTCTGAACAAGACTAACTGCCTTCTTCAACAAAGGTCCTTCCTTTTTCATAGTGATAGTAAGAGGACGAACTGGATCGATCTGATATATCTCTAATCCTCCCAACTCCTTAGGTACATCCCCTGTCATGAAATCCTCTATAGGAATACCATGGTGTTCCACGTAATTGGGGTCACCAATCGATGCAATATAAATACTTGAATTGACGATCTTGACGTGCTGTGCATTCCCCTCCCTGATTATGGTCTTGTTCCTCCCTTTTGGGCCGAATACTACAAAATCCCATCTCCCATATACAAGCTCTTTTTGCCTCTTCAGTATCTTTGTATGTTCAATAATCTCCTTAAGTTTTTTAAAGGAATCCGAATCATTCGACCTGATACAAACTCTAGGCATATAATAATTTCCTCCTTATGAAACTTTGCTTTAGTAAATAAATTGAGAAATCTTCATATCTCTTTGATTTTTGAAGACTAAAAATGGAAATTCCTGTACGATCTGATTATATGACATCTTTGATGAAAAGTCTACAAAATTTTCCTTCCATACACCTCTCTTAAAATCTCATCACCACCCATATCAAGAAGTCTCTCTGCCAGCCTGACACCTATATCATCTCCCCTGTCAAGGTCTCCTTCTATTTTTTCCCTGAAAAGCCTCTTACCATCGATGCTTCCAATCATTCCCTCTAACAAGAGTCTGCTATCACTGATTTTGCCAAATGCAGCAACAGGCACCTGACATCCCCCTTCTAATCTCTTGAGAAACGCCCTCTCTGCACCAACCCCTATTGAGGTCTCATAATGATTAAACCCCTCTATTCTTTTAATAATATCACTGTCATTCTCCCTAACCTCTATGCCCAGGGCCCCCTGGCCTATAGCCGGTAAAGATATATTGTAAGGCAAAAAATCACTAATCTTTTCCTCCCAACCCATTCTCTTAACACCTGCTGCTGCCACTATCACCGCATCAATATCCTCCGAGTATAGTTTCTTTATCCTTGTATCGAGATTCCCTCTAAGTTGTATTATACAGAGATCAGGCCGAAAATTGAGAATTTGTGCCTGACGTCTGAGGCTGCTTGTACCTATTCTGGCGTTGAATTTAAGATCAGATAAGCTTACACCTTCTTTAGATATTATGACATCTCTTGGGTCCTCCCTCTCGGTAATAGCAACAATTACAAGTCCCTCAGGGATAGCAGTAGGAAGATCCTTCATGCTATGAACAGCAATGTCTATCCTGTTATTCAATAAAGATTCTTCGATTTCCTTGACAAATAGTCCCTTCCCACCTACTTTTGCGAGTGGAACATCTACTATTTTATCCCCCGTTGTCTTTATCCTTTCAATGGTAACATCTATACCTTGATGCCATTCCTCCAGCCTTGTTTTTACCCACCTTGCTTGCCAGAGGGCAAGTTGACTCCCGCGACTTCCAATCCTTACATGGTTTTTCATAATGTTTTTATTATATATGAATCTCTATTCAAAATGCAAATATGTTGGGGTAAGTGTTCGTTTCTCTATTCATTTTTTGGGTTTAATTTTGTTGACACGCCTGTCTTTTTATCGTAATATCAAAAATCAAGATGAATTTAATTTAAGTTAATTTGATAGAAATGGATTGGAGGAAATACCTATGACAATGACGAAATGGTTATCTCTGAATGCTGATCAGAAAATAGCGGCCCAGATTGAGATATGGAGGAAAAAGAGATTTGAGAAAGGCGAAGAGGAAAAAGAAGAAAAGCTGCCTTTTGTCACTATCTCCAGGGAGTATGGTGCTGAAGGGCCTGCCATTGCAGAGTATGTAGCAAAGAGCATCAATGATGCATATCAGCCAACCCCTCATTGGATGGTATATGATAAAAAATTGGTAGAAAAAATTGTGGAGGATCATAATCTATCTGCGAAACTGGTAGAATCTCTGACCGAGCAGAAAAGAAACGAAATAGATGAGGTAATAAAGGGCTTTTTTAGCAGTTTACCTTCAGGAGTAGCTGTATTTATGAAGACCGCGAAGACGATCAGATTCCTTGCCTCTCATGGCAATGTAATTATTCTTGGAAGAGGCGGGAATATAATTACACGGGACATGGAGAATGGTATCTCGGTTAGAGTAATTGCGCCTTTCAAGTGGAGGGTGGAAAAAATAATGGAGAGAGAACGGTTAGCCAGAAAAGAAGCAGAGAATCTGGTAAAAAAGATAGATAATGAACGGGATCAGTTTGTGAAGTCTTATCTCTTGAAAGATGTATCAGACCCCAATTTTTATGATATTATTATAAATCATTCAAGTCTTTCGACCGATGAGGCAGGACAGCTAATTATCGAAACCATGAAGATAAAGAGTCTTATATAAATGCAGAAATCCCGAAATTGGTAGCCGCAGGCTTTAGCCTGCGAAAAAGCTTGCTATAAATATTTGAGTGATCTTAATTTTAGAAGGAGCAGAATAACGATTATAAGAATAAGGGTAATAATACCGAGGAAGGCTATGTGCCGTATCTTAATATCCTTTCTAACCTCCTTTGCTACATAGGATATCTCATCCAGTCTTTTCACTGAATCATCAAGCAGCTTCTTGACTTTTACCGGATCAAGGGTATGGGTAACAGTTATTGCCTCGGTTACCATACCACGCGCCTCATCTATATCTAGTAACAGCTCATCTATATTTCTTCCGGAAGATCTTATCTCTTTGACCTCCCTCTCACCCTCCTCAACAGATATTATTACCTTTCCAAACAATTCCTTCATTTCTTTAGCCGTCTCAAGAGGTAGTGAGCCTTCCTCATGACAGGCTCCGCATCTTCCTTCACCCTTTCCGGTAAACATTTCCACTGAAGGGAACTGTATATTATGATTACTGTGACAATCAACGCAACGGGGGACACCTATCTCTTGCATAGCCAGATAATGGGGGCTTTCCCTGTAATACCCGGCTGTTTTGCTGTGACAGTTGCCACATACATTAACTACCTCCTCTACACCGGGAGGAGTCGCCCCATGAATACCATGACAGTCTGCACAATTTGGAGCCAAAGCAGGATTTTTCCCTTTAATCTTGCCGTACAGAATCTGACCATGATAACTCTTCTTGTAGTCATCTAACTGATCTGTAGGTATTCCATAAGGCTTCATCTTTTGCTTATCAGAATGACACTTTCCGCATGTCTCCGGGACATTGGCATAATACACGGTTGACAACGGATCGCCCTTTTTCCGTATCTCATGTTTACCATGACAACTGACACAGGTAGCTACATTTGTATCTCCCTTTTTCAGCAATAATGTGCCATGGACACTGGATTTATACTCAGCATATTGATCTACCCGTATATTATATTGACGCATCTTTTGAACATCAGCATGACAACTGGCACACAGGGCCGGGATATCCTCAATTTTTGGTCTTCCTCTAAAACCTGCCTTCTTATCCATGGCATTTTCCATGGAGTCAGGATTCCCCCCATGACAGTCAGGACACGATACCCCGACACTCTTATGGATACTTCTTTTCCATTGATCGACAGCGGCTACTATCTCACCACTCAGTCCGCTATGACAGATTACACATGAAATCTCTGTCTCTTCCGCAAAAGCAATAACAGGAAGAAGCAGCCCGAAGAATAATAAAACCCTTTTTAATATCAATTTTCCCATCAGGAATAATGACCCCAGACAGTCAGGATTATAAAGGATACAACCCCTAAAATCCCCAATGTAGTAACTATCGGTCTCTTGTGCGGATAGCGCTCGCTTCCCCTGTCAATAAATGGCAGGAAGAATATTATAGCTACTATAAACCCCTGTCCAAGAACACCGATTAATTTTGGGGCCCATGCCCCCAGAAAATCCAGTTTTTCAGCAAGTTTTAAAAGCTGGTAACCGGCCAGGAAGTACCACTCCGGCTTTATATGCTCGGGAGTTGAAAAAGGATCTGCCTTGCTCCCCATAGGTGCAGGGATAAATGTTGCCAGGGTAATAATGAGACCTAGTATAAAAAGAAATATTATTATCTCCTTCAGCACATGATTGGGGAAAAAAGGTTCCCCTTTTATCTCTTCATCTTTTCCCACGGCCAATCCTCCATTCGAAACCATACCAAAATCGTCATAGTTCTCTTATAATTATTTGCCACAGAGTTCACAGAGAACACAGAGTTTATTTTTGATTTCTCTCTGTGACCAGTATCTAAAAATCATAATGGTTCAGATATCCCCTGCCTCCGTATCATCAGAAAATGTAATCCCAGACAGAAGAGAGCGACCCCGGGTAATATAACCACATGAAGGGCAAAGAACCTTGTAAGGGCAAGCTGAGAAACCTGTGGCCCGCCCCGGACAAAATACCTCAGGGTTTCTCCTATAAAAGGTACTGCCCCTATGCTATCTGTTCCTACAGTGGTGGCCCAATAGGAGATCTGACTCCACGGCAGAAGGTACCCGGAAAACCCAAATGTGAATGTCAATAATAAAAGGGTCATTCCTGTTAACCAGTTAAAATCTCTTGGTGGTTTATAGGCACCTACGAAAAAGACCCTGGTCATATGAAGAATAACAGTAATTATCATGACATTAGCGGCCCAGTGATGCATCCCCCGTACCAGCCAGCCGAAGTGAATGTTATTGGTGATCTCTACTATACTATTATATGCCTCTGCTATAGTAGGTCTGTAATACATTAATAGAAGGACACCTGTCGCCACCTGGATAAGAAACAGGACAAAAGTGATACCACCCAGACAGGCCAGAAAATTCCGTTCTATGAAGAAACGGTAATGCGGGGTAGTCTTCTTTAACTGCTTTTCTAAGGCGTCCCTAAATTTGAGACGTTCATCAAGAGGACCATATAAAAAGCCCGTCAGCGAAAATATATCAAAGAGTTCCCGAAACAGAGTCCTCTTTTCAATATCCTTTTTCCTTAATTCCTTTTCCTCCTTATGCATCTATGCCTTTCCTATCAATATACTATCTCTGACAACCTTTGTGCTGAGAGTACTAAGTGGTTTGGGGGCCGGACCGCCCAGAACATTTCCATTCAGATCAAAACTGGCAGCATGACATGGGCATATCAATCTATTCAGAGATCCATCCCATTTCACTATACAGCCTAGATGTGTGCAGACCGCAGAAAGGGCAAATACCCCCACCTCTGTTCGTACTACAATTACGGGCTTCCCGCCTACTACTACTACCTTACTCTTTCCGGTTGAGAGTTCGGTAAGGGATATAGTTATCCCGGACTCTTTTGTCCCTCCGGAGTTCATTGAGGGCCACAAATATCGAATAACCGGGTAAAATGTTAATACTCCCAGGACAGAAAACCCTAAACCTATTAATATGTCAAGAAAAGACCTCCTTGTTGACTTTAGTAAAGATGGATCAGTCTTCTCCTCTCCCATGGTAAACGTCCTTTTCTTTAAAATTATTTCTGTTAATATCTATAGAGTTTAGAATATATTTCGATAGTAAGAATAAACAACTTTATCCGGTATTGTCAAGCACTTTTTATTAACTTTTCTATGGGCCAACCAAAAGTAACTTCACGTTTTCGCATCCCATCTTCGGCCTATCAAGAGTTCACCATGGAAAGACACGGAATATCACTGCAATTGGGAATGATAAAATATTAGATTTATACGCACCATTTGCCAAACAGAGGTCTTGCTAATCAAAATGATTTGTGAGATAAAGAAAACAAGGATAGGAAAATATTAATTGGGAGGTGTTTTTTGGCGGTCAGTATTGCTTTAATAGTTCTTTTGGGACTCCTGGCAGACTATATCTTTAAAAAGATGAAACTGCCCGGACTTGTGGGGATGCTGATTGTTGGTATCCTGTGTGGTCCTTATGTGCTAAATATCATGAAACCTGAACTCCTGAAGGTCTCGGCTGATCTCAGGATAGTAGCCCTCATAGTTATACTTCTCAGGGCCGGACTTGAATTGAGACGGGACACCCTTAACCGGGTCGGAAGGACTGCCCTTACCATGTCCTGTGTGCCTGCTATCTTTGAAGGGGTTACAATCACTCTTTTAGCGCCAAAGTTGTTTGGTATAAGCTACCTTGATGCAGCAATTCTCGGCTCTATATTAGCAGCAGTATCACCTGCTGTGGTTGTACCCCTGATGTTAAATTTTATTGACAGACGGATTGGCACAAATAAGGGCATTCCTACACTGATACTTGGTGCATCATCAGTGGATGATGTCTTTGTGATAGTTATATTTACAATACTTCTTGGTATTTATGCAGGCACTCATACAAATATTCTCATCAAACTCCTTGAGATACCCGAATCTATCATCTTAGGGATTGTTATCGGTACATTAGCAGGTTATATCCTCTATCGTATATTTGAACACTATAAATTAAGGGCAACAAAGATGACCATTGTTGTAATTGCTGTCTCAATTCTTCTTACATGGCTTGAAGAAAAGTTAGAGACCAGAGTGGCAATGTCTGCACTATTAGGTATAATGACAGTGGGATTTGTAATGCTTGAAAAGGCAGAAATCATGGCCCATAAGATATCACAGAAGCTCTCAAAGGTATGGATATTTGCAGAGATACTCCTTTTTGTACTTGTTGGTGCACAGGTAAACATAAAGGTTGCATGGGGTGCGGGACCGGCAGGGGCGATATTGGTATTCATCGGCCTGATTGGCAGGAGTATCGGGACATATCTATCTGTTATGGGTACAGACCTTAATCTCAGGGAACGACTATTCTGTGTGATTTCCTATATCCCCAAGGCCACGGTACAGGCAGCCATTGGCGCTGTACCCCTTGAGGCCGGAATGAAAGGGGGAGAAATAATCCTTGCAGTAGCAGTCCTTTCCATACTCCTGACAGCGCCTATTGGTGCGATAGGGATAATGTTTACAGGCGAAAAGTGGCTTGAAAGGGAAAGAAAAGTAAAACAGAAATGGTAGACAAAAAGATCATAAAATGCCCTAATTGTGGAGAGGATGTTGAAAGATACAGAAACCCTGTACCCACTGTGGATATCATTATAGAGATCGAGAACAGAGGAATAGTCATGATAAAAAGAGGCAACACTCCGTATGGATGGGCAATCCCGGGTGGTTATGTAGATTATGGTGAATCGCTGGAAGAGGCTGCTGTAAGGGAGGCAAAAGAAGAGACTTCTCTTGAGATCAAAATAATCAGGCAGTTTCATACTTATTCGGATCCGGAGAGGGATTCCCGGCAGCACAATATCTCTACAGTATACATCGCCTCGGCAGAAGGAAGGCCTAAGGCCGGTGATGATGCAAGGGAGGCGGGGATATTTAACCGGGATAATCTCCCCCTGGATATCGTCTTTGACCATCGAAAGATATTAACAGATTATTTTGAAAAGAAATATTAATAAAATAAGGTCGAAGTTTTGCACGCTGTGGAAAACTTCACTATAAAAAATAAGATAGGATTACTTCATATCCCAACACAGGTAATAAGCTATAGCCCGCTTTTTGAATGGAACGGCACGAGGGCACAAATTAGTTTCTATGTCGCAGAGAATAGTGTTCATAGTTCTCTGTAATGGCTAAGGTGAGGTCTATTTTCATCCTCTGGATAGGATTTTTTGCCCTTGACAACAGGAGGCCTTATAAGAGTTAGCGATTAAGTTGGCAGTAAACTACTCTATATGGAACAACTGCTTTATCTTATCCTTTATTATGGAATTATAATACTCACTAAGAGTGCCTATCTTTTTGATAACTCTATCTTTTGAAAGGGTTGCCAGTTTATCTACCCGAATAACTGATGGGAATAATAAACCTACTTCCTCCCAATCATTTATGACAATATCATAGCTTCCTCTCTGTTCCGTGCTGGTCACTTTTGACACCACAATATCTTTCACATCTACTTGCGCTAAAACTACTACAGGTCTTTTTGAGACTCCTTTTCCTTCACTGTGAGGGAATTTTAAAAGTAATATCTCTCCAAAATTATAATTTGTCATAAGCGGCATCCTTTTCAGAGTATCCTTTTACAAAATCTGACATTACAGCCTTATCCCATATTTTGTCTTCCATATCATCCAAAAAAACAATTATAACTTTTTTATCTGCCTTATATGGAATTTCCTCTAATGGTTCTATCTTGCCTTCATGACAAATTCCCTGTATAGCTGTAATAGCCATATAAATCACCTCCTAATGGGTAATAATTTCATCACCCAATCTATTTTAACCCTGTGGTATTGGATTTAAGTATATTATACCCCAAAAATGAAACAAATCTTCTAAGTTTTTCAAAGACACTTATTTTTTAGTAAAAAACATGACGGCTAACGACCTTTATCAGTTGCCAGAAACAAAAGTGTAAAAAGTGTGAATAATAAGAAAAATATTGATACTTCTTAAACCGTTGGCCGGAGACTCGCTGTTTCTGGTCAACTGGATAAAATTGATACTAATTAAGTCCTCCTTCACAGCATATCGAAAGGTATACTGTTATAAAGTCCAAAAAGAAGGAGGTGATATATACTTTATGATAACTAAACCTATGAACAGGATATAAAAGTTTAAGCAGAAATTCAAGTTTTATTTGCTGCAAAACCTTAGCCATGCAAGTTTAAAATCAAGGAGGAAATAGAGAAATGAAATTTTACACAAAACAGCACAAATATTATTGCGGGATAGACCTACATGCAAGGACCATGTATGTCTGTATCAGTGACCAGCAAGGGAATATGTTAGTTCATAAAGATATTTCCACAAATGCTGACTACTTTCTAAAGGTCATCAGTCCCTATAAAGAAGATATCGTTGTTACTGTTGAATGTATTTTTTGTTGGTACTGGATAGCAGGCTTATGCGCTGCAGAGAATATTCCCTTTGTCCTTGGCCATGCATTGTATATGAAAGCTATACATGGAGGTAAGGCGAAAAATGACAGGATCGACTCTTTAAAGATCAATGCCCTGCTCAGAGGAGGGATGATACCAACCGCCTATGTCTATCCCTCCAGGATGAGATCAACAAGGGATCTTCTTCGCAGACGAAACCATTTAGTAAGGAAACGGTCTGAATTAATGGCTCATGTTCAGAATACAAACATCCAGTATAATCTTCCGGAGATTGGTAAAAGGATTGATCGAAAAAAGAATCATGAGGGCGTGGCAGAGAGGTTTACAGATCCAAGTGTTCAAAAGATCGTTGAGGTCGATCTTGAGATGATCGATCACTATAACACTATACTTTCTCGTCTTGAATGGTACATAGAAAAAACAGCCAAAGGACATGACTCGAAGACCTATTACTTACTCAAAACTATTCCTGGTGTAGGACAGATACTCAGTTTGGTAATTTTATATGAAATTCATGATATTAATCGGTTTCCCCGGGTTCAAGATTTTGTCTCGTACAGCCGTTTGGTAAAATGTGCAAAAGAATCGGGAGGGAAAAAATTTGGTACGAGTGGTGCAAAGATTGGGAATGCTTATTTGAAATGGGCCTTTTCTGAAGCTGCTGTATTATTTATTCGAGGAGATAAGAGAAGGCAAAAGTATTTTGACAAACTTAAAAAAAGCATGGAAAAGGAAAGTCTCTCTCCGTATTAGCTGCTAAATTGGGCAGAGCTGTTTATTATATGTTAAAAAGGGAGAAGCTGTTTGATGAAGATAAATTTTTAGGAAATTAATATTGGAGGGGACGGATAAGCTAGACGCCTAACTGAAGCCGTGCGGAATAAGTCAGATATTGTCTGTATGTTTTATGTGCCTTTGAGTACCGGGCAGACAATGAATACATTCCTGGCAACCTGTATTGCTTGATTGGATATCCGGCCCGCTCCATTTAACATAAACGGGTTACAGGAAAAGTTTGATGTGTTCTGCCCCTCACCCGATTCCATAGTATAACTGGAATAGGTGATTATCTTATAGTTTATTGGGAGGTAATCTTCACGACCAGAGGAGGTCATAATAAAATAAGGTCGAAGTTTTGCACGCTGTGGAAAACTTCACTATAAAAAATAAGATAGGATTACTTCATATCCCAATACAACAGGTAATAAGCTATAGCCCGCTTTTTGAATGGAACGGCACGAGGGCACAAATTAGTTTATAGGTCGCAGAGAATAGTGTTCATAGTTCTCTGTAATGGCTAAGGTGAGGTCTATTTTCATCCTCTGGCTATTGAATCTCTATAAGTGTTTGGCGCAGAATGCATTTCTGTATCAGAGAATTTTGAAATGTAAGACAGAATACAGATATCTTTTATGCAGCCTCGTAATAGAAACCAAAAATTTTGTAAAAATTTTTGCTTAGGGAGATTTTTTGCCCTTGACAACAGGAGGCCTTATAAGTGTTATCTGTGATTAATTGACATATCTCTATAATTTTTTTGATTATTAGTATATACATCTCTTTATTGAACTAATTTTCCATACCCAAAGGCCGGTTGCATTTGTACATATTGAAGACCAGCACTATCATACAAAGAGACTTCTGGATGATTGACTAATTCCAATATACCCATTGTTCCTGCCATTTCACCTCCAGAAAAACGGAGCACTTTAAGCACAATCGCTTCCTTACTTCCCTCTAAAGTTTCCAAGGTTACATTTTCACTATTAGAGGATGCTTTGCCAATACCAGCGCTTTCGAGGTGTTTATAGTAGTCGGTTAGATTGAACCTATGGAATCGAAACGAAAGGACAAGGTCGGACATGGGAATAAGCCCATACTGCTCCTCTGGTTGACCACGTTCGTCAACTGCAATAAATATGCTTGTAACATTTTCTCCAGATAGAGATCCAATAATTCCTGGAATGAAAATATCTTGCCTTGCGCAAAGAGGAAATCTGGCTTTTAATTGATCCAAGCTATTGAAAAGAACTGTCAATTTACCTTGATGATTGTGTTTCAAACGGTAAATACTCATAAACATTTTCAATAAAAAATGCGCTGTTTTTCATCCGCTCGATCCAATGGTTAGGTATTGATAAATTAATTTACAAACTCACTACTTCAACATCAATATGCTCTTTTACCTCATGCTCTGCTTCAAGAATACGATCTATCTCATCAAGGGTTGTTGCATGAAAATATCTCTCACCGCATTCAGAGCAAACCTCTGCCTCTACATTTTCAATAATGTATAATTTACCATAGAGCCAATGTTGTTTTTTTACTCTCTTCTTTACTGTCTGCCCTTCACATAATTCGCAAATCATAATCCCTCCTTTAAAGCGTATACTGTTATTATAATAAGATTACCATTCTCTTTAAATCTGCAAATAATATGTATCCATCTGCCATCTTTTGCAGGGCCTTCAATTTTATATCTCGTTCCCCTTATATCCTCTGATAGTTTCTTTTTAATCCTTCCCTTGAGAATAGCATTTTCAATATCATAACGGCTTAATCCATCATCATACATTTCATCTTCAGCATGTGATGATAGATAGTAATTCCTCTCGATAACTCTTTGACGAATTTTTTGTATCCTTGCCATGCTATTTATACTTTTATAACGCCACTACCGTCTGAGCTAAATTGCCTATCCGCTTTGCAAAAAGAAGCCGCCAGGGGCAACTTCAGCGAGTTGTAAGGTTAATCATCCGACTGCTTTTCCAAATATTCCCCATTTATTCCGATAAGGCTTCGCGTCATCATATCCAAAAGAATACCAAGTTGAATTTCTTTGCTTCTCAATAACCATCCTTTTAGAGATTATCCTACTTGGCACTACAAAGTACTCGATTTCACTTTTGCGAAGGTTTACTAAAACATAGATATGGGTATCCGATACTGATTCCTTTGATTTTTTATTGAGTAACCAGAAGTTAAATGTTTTAGTATTTGCTTTAACTTGAACAGAGTAAGCATATTTACATAATAATCATGAGTAAACCCCCAGCTCTGCTGGGGGACTCCCAGAGTTTGACATTTACGGGAATAAATGAAAGCCTCCATACTGTGA
>QIDP01000195.1 GCA_003229375.1 Nitrospirota bacterium | reverse complement strand
CGTTCTTTTGCATCTAATGGAATCATGTCAAAATGATCTTTGGGTATGAGAAAATCTGTATCCCAAAAGTATAAGCTTGTAAGAATATCCACATCAATATTTTTAATTTGAGGGTGGGAAAATATCCCTTTCTCCTCCATATCAATTTTATCGTTATGAATTGAAACTATTTGAGAAATAATGTCATGGAGGATTAGAAAATGATAATCAGTTAGGCGGAAGAGTTTTTTTGATTTATGAGCATTAAGCAGCTTCTCAACCTGGGAAAAAAGTTCTTTTCTGGTAAATATTTTTTGGGTATGTTCATAGTAGATTCTCATCGTATTGTCATCAGACAGATGATCAGCCCTCAGTTGATCAAAATTTAATTCCAGGCCTGCAAGTACAATTTCGAAAAATATCAAATCAGGCTTCTTTGAATACTTTTTAAATCTTCTTCTTTAATGTAACCTAAATCCCCGGACAACATAATTTGAGTCTCTAACTCTAAGATTGATCCATAAGCCACATAGAGAGACCGTACATATTAGTCCTTGCCCCTTTTCTTTAACACTTGAATCCTTGACCCCTTGAGCCCTCGAATCCTATAACTGACTGAACTCACAATACAAAAACAATTTTATATGACCTGTCAATTTTTTTACGAAAGAACCGAATCTTTTATATCTCTACAAAGTATGGCATGAGTGCATATGATGGGGACTATATGGCCATCGCTGAATTAAGGCGTATACTATGCCGTAGAATACCCTTCTTTTTTCTCTTCCTTCAAGACAGCATGTGCAGCAGCCAATCTGGCTATTGGCACCCTGTATGGTGAACAGCTCACATAATTGAGACCTATTTTATGGCAGAATTCTATAGAGTTTGGTTCCCCTCCGTGTTCACCGCATATCCCTATCTTAAGGTCAGGCTTGGTTTTTCTTCCTTTTTCCACGCCTATTTTTATCAATTCACCAACACCCTCTCTGTCAATGGTCACAAATGGATCCTCTAATAATACCTTGTTTTCTGTATAGAATGGCAGGAAGCTTCCGGCATCATCCCTGCTGAGACCAAATGTGGTCTGGGTCAGATCGTTTGTCCCGAACGAGAAAAATTCAGCCTCCCTGGCGATCTCATCCGCTGTTATAGCGGCCCTTGGAAGTTCAATCATTGTGCCTATCAGATATTTTACTTCAACACCCATCTTCTTCATTACATCTCCGGCAACCTTTTCAACCCTCTCTTTTGTGTAAGAGAGTTCGTTAATATGCCCCACTAACGGAATCATTATCTCCGGAATGACCTCTTTCCCATCTTTGGTCAGTTCGCAGGCTGCCTCGATAATCGCCCGGGTCTGCATCTCGTATATTTCAGGATATGTGATACCAAGACGGCACCCCCTGTGTCCTAGCATAGGATTAAACTCTTTGAGACCCATGGCCTTTTCTTTTAGCTTTGCCCCGGATACACCCATATTTTTTGCCATCTCTTTTATCTCTTTATCTGAATGCGGGAGGAATTCATGGAGGGGTGGATCCAGGAGTCGTATGGTAACAGGCAGTCCTTTCATAACACTGAATATATCCTTGAAATCCCCTTTTTGCATCGGCAATATTTTTTCCAGCGCCTTTTTTCTCTCGTCCACACTATCAGAGAGTATCATCTCTCTTACTGCATCTATCCTGTCCCCTTCAAAGAACATATGTTCGGTCCTGCAGAGTCCTATACCCTCGGCGCCGAAATCCCTGGCAACCTGAGAGTCATGCGGGGTATCGGCATTTGTTCTTACCTTTAGGGTCCTGATCTCATCTGCCCATTCCATCAGTTTCCCAAATTTGCCGCTGAACTCGGGCTTAATCAGTGGTACCTCTCCAAGAATCACCCGGCCGATGCTCCCGTCCAGGGTAATAAAGTCACCCTCCTTAACTGTAATATTACCTGCAACAAATTCCTTTTTTTCTTCATCGATTTTTATATCCCCGCAGCCAGCTACACAACACTTCCCCATCCCCCTTGCAACAACGGCTGCGTGAGATGTCATGCCTCCTGTTGCTGTCAGTATACCCTGCGCAGCATTCATCCCCCCAACGTCTTCAGGAGAGGTCAAGAGCCTTACAAGGATTACTTTTTCTTTTTTGGCTGCCCTTCTCTCCGCCTCTTCAGCAGTGAACACAACCTCACCCGCAGCCGCACCCGGCGAGGCAGCAAGTCCCTTTGCAATAACCCGAACATCTGCCTTTGGATCGATCATGGGATGAAGGAGATGATCTACCTGCCCCGGATCTACCCTTAGTACTGCTGTCTTTTTATCTATGAGTCCCTCCTCAACCATTTCCACAGCTATTCTTACAGCAGCAGCGGCAGTCCTCTTGCCGACCCTGGTCTGAAGCATATACAGTTTTCTATCCTGGATAGTAAACTCTATATCCTGCATGTCCTTATAATGGTGTTCTAATTTCTGATAGATCTCTACAAGCTCTTTGTAAACCTCCGGCATCTCATTTTTTAACTCCTCTATCTTTTCCGGTGTCCTTATACCGGCAACAACATCCTCACCCTGTGCATTCATCAGAAACTCACCAAAGAATTTCTTTTCCCCTGTGGCAGGGTCCCTGGTAAAGGCAACGCCTGTGCCCGATGTATCACCCATATTTCCAAAGACCATGGCCTGGACATTTACTGCTGTACCCCAATGCCCCGGAATCCCGTATAACCTTCTATAAGTTATAGCCCTCTGATTGTTCCACGATTCGAATACGGCATTTATTGACATTTTCAACTGTTCCATGGGATCATCAGGGAAATTCATCTCCTTTTTTTCCTTTACAACCTTCTTAAACTCAACTACCAGTTCTTTCAATGCCTCTGCATCCAATTCTGTATCCAGTTTTACCCCTAACTTTTCCTTTTTTGCCTCCAGTATCTTTTCAAATATTTCCCTATCTATCTGAAGTACAACATCACCAAACATCATAACGAATCTTCTATAACTGTCATATACAAATCTCTCGCTCTTGAATTTTTTTATCAGACCCCTAATTGTTGAATCATTCATCCCAAGATTCAGAACCGTATCCATCATCCCGGGCATAGACGCCCTGGCTCCTGAACGGACAGAGAAAAGAAGAGGGTTATCACCATCTCCAAATTTTTCCCCCAGAACCTCCTCTACTTTGGAGAGTGCAGCTCTTACCTCTTCCCACATCCCATCAGGGTATCTTTTTCCACCATTTGTATATTCATTACATGCCTCTGTAGTAATGGTAAAACCAGGGGGGACAGGTATCCCCAAATTTGTCATCTCAGCAATATTGGCGCCTTTGCCACCCAGGAGGGCCTTCATCTCTGTTTTTCCCTCTGCACCATTCGGTCCAAAAAAGTATACATGTTTCTTTTTGCTCATATTTGTTTCCTCCTAAAAAAAACAGCAGAATATCCCTTCTCTTCCGATTTGTCCTGAAATACTGCGTTCCTGCCGATTTTGTTCCTCACCGTACTTCACCTGTACGGCTGCGTCACAAAATAGCCTGCGGCCTTGTATTGCAGGCGACTTGATGTTTCCCCAAAATCCTAAATCGAATTTTTGAGGAAGAGTCGTCTCAAAATTTATAACCTATTGATTGTAGAGATACATAGACATACATTTCTACTATAAAGGTAAAAAATTGGAAATTATATCTGTTTTTATTAACTTTATGAAGTGTACCACCTTTTAAAACCCGGTGTCAACAGAAAAAATCGGGTGTTCTGGGGGGGGTAAATCTGAGCACAAAGAATGGGAAGTTATTACTTTACAGTCCCTTAGTGCTCCAGTATTTTGTCCAGACGATCCAGGTCGTTGATCACCTTCCATGTGCCTCCACCGGATGTGACGATTTTTTTCCAGTTGTCGAGACGGTCAATATATTCCTTCGGGTTTATATTATCGCTTCGTAATTTTGTAACATTCAGTGCAACAACCCTGAAACCGGTCAGTTGTATCGGAAAGTCCCTTACATGGCCCTTCTTTATCTCCTCTTTCAAGTCTGAAAAAATGAGGATGGTTTTTTCCCCTGGTCCGGCCTCGTTCAGATATTCTACCGCCTGTAACATCCCTCCGGAAATATCCGTATATGCACTCCCTTTTACCGACTTTGCAAAGGCCTTAACCTTCTCACGAAATTTGCGTTTTTGTTCATTAGCAACCGAAGGACGACCATCAAAGGTTACCTTGGCTATTATATCTTTTTCACTGAAGCTGGCGCTATCTACACGCGCCACAGACAGTGTATCACCAGGCTGTAATGCGGCAAGCAGATAGTTAATGATTGATTGTGCCTTGCTAATCTCATTGGTATAGGTACCGGACGTGTCCATTAGCATATATACACCTCTGGAATGACTTGTTGTGTCTGTGCAACTGACCAAAATGATCAGCAGAGTTATCTTTATAATATTTCTCATGATATTACCTCCTTTTCTACCGATGATATTTCAGGCTTCTCAGCTTTGTTGCGAATAAGACCTTCTACCCATAAGGGCGCAAAAATAATAAGATCATAGATATTGGCCATCATGTCACCTATGGATAGCGCCAGATTACCTGCGAAGCGCAACGCAAAGGCCACCACTCTTAAAAATCCCACCACTAAAACACCTAAAACCGTCCTTGAAGAGTTAATAAAGGACTCAAGCGGTATGGCCACAAATGTGAGTGCAAAGGGTAGTATAAAACCCATTACCATCTGTCCTGCTGTAGGTATCCAGTTGCCTCTTATCGGTTCTGTGATTGTCACTTCAGCAAGTGATTGCCGTAATGCCTGCATATCGGCTGCTATTTGGTCACGCATATAAGCCAGTGAGGACTCTACACTTGCGAGAATGAACAGGATCGAAAAGGTAATCCATAACATACGGGTACGCATCTTGTCATCCATGCTCCCTATGATAGGAAACAACCTGGTAATACGCAGGGATTCTATCAGAAATAGCCCCATGGCAACCTCCACAAGAATTATCACCATGGCAGCCACATCAGAGGTCCTGTACGGTCCTATATAGCTGCTGCCTCCCACCATTTCAGACATAGGCAGTGCTATAAGGTTGAAGTTAATTACTGCTCCTCCTATAGCGATCAACAGAACAAAGCATGCTATAAAAAACTGGGTCAATGATGATGATGACAACATTCGCATTGCCTTGTCCGTCCCGGCCCTGATCTGTTCGTACTGGTCCATTTTATTGTCTATAACTCTGGAACGTTCCAGCAGGCCTGAGATAGTTTTCTCAACATCATCCAGGGTATTCACCATTTTACGCCAATAAGGCATCATCTTTTTCAGTAATGAATGTCTCTCACCGCTTACCTTGCGGTATTCAGAGATTGCGATTTTTTGTTGTTTATTGAATGACTTGTTGATCTCTTCCAATATATTAACCACCATAGTATCGCCGGTAGAACGAATCTTTGCGACAGCTTCTACTGCCTTGTCCCAACCCGGTGGCGATGGTGGCACCTCCCCGCTTTCCCTGTAATCTTCATCAATACACGTAATCTGATCTTTCAAGGCACGTTGCAAACTAGGATAACCGCTCAGGTCACGTGTGACTACTGCTTCTACCCGGTGAAATTCTTGCTCTATAAGGCGTTCAACAGCGTCTTCTCCGGCCGCAAGAAGTACCTCTTTATTGCGGTCCTCCACCTTGTTTCTGACAAGCATTACGGAACGGGCAGCTATGCGCATAGCGTTATGAATGACACGACTGAGGGAACGGATGGCATGGTGGGCAGGGCGACGGGCCATATAAAGAATGACAACCGAGATAAAAACCCATAGCAGAATAGCTATGGCCGGGTTTTCAGGCCATATAAGCAGTATATTTGCAGATGACATGCGGACCTCCTTTTTTGATAGTTAGAGTCCATCCATTAATGGATGGACTCTAGTTAGTGTCTGAACGAAAACTACCCGTATACTGCGTTGCATGAAATCATGCCTAACCTATAAATATAATAAGGTTACATATAAAATCAAGGTAAATGAACAAACAACCTAAAAAAAATCGTAACTATTCGGGTCTCCCCCTTTGAAAAAGGGGATTAAGGGGGATTTTATAATTATAAGTTCTCCAAATCCCCTCTCACCCCCCTTTGATAGAGGGGGATGAATAGCTGAATAGTTACAAAAAATCTTTTTAATCCAGGCTTTGTTTTAACAGACAAGTTTTTACAGCAATAAATATACCAATCTTTGTTATACGGATAATAGAGGATAATTTACTATTACCTAAATTGAGCGATTCTGGTCTGTAAATAATAAGTGAATCCTTGAATATCAGTAGGTTCGAAAGCTATAGCCAATCACCCCGTGAGTGAGGACAGGCGAGACGCCTGTCCTGCCGGGAAGATTGATAGTAGGTCGGGCGTCTCGCCCGACATGAAAGAATCGCTAAATTTAGGTGTTAGTAATATGATATATAAAATCGATTTCATCGAGATACTATTTGATGGATTTGGAGTGGTTCAAAAAAATGTATACTTTAATTAACATATGTATGAAAATTGTCATGGTTCAGATAGTATGAGCCTAAATACCTATAGACTATCCACCTGAGTAGTTACCTGAAATATTGAAATAATGGAATGTAATATTGAAATAGCAGGTGACTATAAGGAATTGAGACGATTGTTTATCTCCTCAATCAGTCCTTTTACCGGGACACGGACCTGCTCCATTGTATCCCTATCCCTAAGAGTCACTGTATCATCCTTCATGGTTATAGAATCAACTGTTATACCGTAAGGAGTTCCAATTTCATCCTGTCTCCGATATCTCCTCCCGATCGATGCCTTCTCATCGTAAAAGGTATTATAATAAACCTTTAACATCTTTTCAATATCTTTTGCCTTTTCAGGCATATTGTCTTTCTTTGTAAGAGGAAACACGGCCACCTTTATCGGTGCTAATTTGGGGTTCAATCTGAGCACTATCCTATCTTCTTCCTCATCATATGCATCAACAAGGAAGGCAAGGGTTGATCTGTCTGCCCCTGCAGATGGTTCAATAACATATGGTATGTAACTCTCCTTTGTCACTTCATCAAAAAAATTAAGATCTTTACCACTCTGCTTAGAGTGTTGTCTCAGATCAAAGTCTGTACGATCCGCAATCCCCTCTAACTCGGCCCAGCCGAATGGGAATTGATATTCTATATCAGAACAGACCTTAGCATAATGAGCAAGTTCATTTTTATCATGCTCACGGATACGCAGATTGTCCTTTTTGATGCCATACTTCAGATACCACCTGTACCTCTCTTCCTTCCAGTATTCGTACCACTCAAGATCGCTTCCGGGTTTGACAAAAAACTCTATCTCCATCTGTTCAAATTCCCTTGTCCTGAACGTAAAGTTTCCCGGTGTGATTTCATTCCGAAACGCCTTCCCTATCTGTGCAATTCCAAAGGGGGGCTTCATACGGGCAGAGGTCTGGATGTTTTTAAAATTGACAAATATCCCCTGCGCCGTCTCGGGCCGGAGATAGACCGTGGAACTCTGATCCTCAACAGGCCCCATGAATGTCTTGAACATCAGATTAAATTGGCGTAATTCGGTCAGTTCACCTCCACAGTCAGGACATTTGTTAAGCTCTTTTAAATCATCGGCACGAAATCTATGTTTACACTCCTTGCAATCTACCAGTGGATCTGAAAAGTTGTCTATATGCCCTGATGCATGCCAGACATCAGGGTGCATGAGTATGCTCGAATCTACCCCTACGATATCTTCCCGCTCCTGAACCACTGATTTCCACCACAATCCCTTGGTATTGTTCTTCAACTCTACCCCGAGCGGACCATAATCCCAGCAGCTATTTAGTCCCCCATATATCTCACTGCTCTGAAAGATAAACCCCCTCCGCTTACACAATGAGACCACCTTTTCCATACTAACAGATCGAGTCATTTTTTTTAATTTTCTCTTTTCTGAATGACTTTTAAAAGTCGTTCACTATATAAAATAAACAAGTCAAAATTGATAGGTCAAGTACACGATTTGAGTTTGATGTGGCATGCTACAGAAAATATTTTGGAGCAATCCTGTCACACATATTGCTTTTTGTCCTTTTCGGCCTTATTTTAAAGAATAGAGGCACACAAGGTTGTTTGGGAGCAACCATTATGTCTCTGCTTATGGCTGGTTGGCGACTCTACAACGGTATCCAACCAGCTTTCCATTTTAAGTCATGGGTAGAAGATTAGTCCAAAGAAAACAGAGGTATGAAACTCGTCATCCGCCATACCTCTAAGTTCCAGACTTGTTATATTAAATAATAATTTAGATGAAATCGATACCTGTTCGGATAACCGGTACTCCAACCCTATCCCCAGAGGAACCAGCACACTTGTATCACTCCTTGTAGTATCTTTCATATCGAGGTCTGCGTGAATGAACCCCAGGCCCGCCTGTACCTCAAGAAATAGATTACTGTAATCAAAGACTTCGAAGAGGCCTTTGGCCTGTATCGACATACCAAATTGAAAGAGATCATCTGTTATCCCGAACTGAAGAAGTGGACCAACCCCGAATTGATCACTGAGGAAATAATCACCATAGGCTCCTAAAGCAAAGTCGGTGTCGTCAACTGTTCCGGCATGGAATCCTATATCAGTCCCGATACGTACCTTTCCTGTCTCTCCCTCTGCACCGGCCGAAAAGGACAAAATAAGGGGAAACAGAGATACCAAAAGGATATATTTGACTCTCTTATGCATTGTAATTCCTCCTTTTATTTTTACTACAAAAGAAATAGAAAATTCGACAATACAAAATAGAATATACGATAATACGTAGAATGTCAATTGAAAATTAAAAAATAAAGATATTGACAGAAAAGGGGAGATAGGGTATGGTATTTTTCAACTTTGAATATTTTGAATAAATAGAAAGGAAGGGGTTATAGAAATGAACAGATATCCAGCGAAAATAACCATTATAGCCTTATTGACAATCTTGCTTGTCAGTATATCTTCATTATCCTTTGCAAAGGAGTATGGTGTCTATGAAAGGGTTATAGAAAAGGCAAAGGGGAGTATAAGTGATGTTGCAGGTGCAATTGAAAAGGCTGCATCTAATGAAGGCTTTCAGGTACTGGCAAAATTTGATGTAAGCTCACCAGAGGGGTGTAGTTATAAGGCAAAGGTAATAGTACTTAATTCTCCGGATTATGCCCGCCAGATATTATCTATAAATAAAAAGACAGGCCCCTTTGCTGTGCCGATTAGAATCAATATATTTGAAGATGAATCAGGGTTGAATGTCTCTGTGATTAATCCCCATTCCATCAACAGGACAATCCTGCTCGACGATAAAAAGTATGAGGCATTATCAGACTCTATCCTACAGGACGTAAGAAAGATAATAACTTCGGCTGTGCAGGGAAAGGTGGTTAACAAACAATATGGCCAGTTGCGTTCAAAGGGATATATTGGCAGGACAATGGGTGTTATGGCAGGTGGTCCCTTTGATAGCAAGGTGGTTACGATCCATACGGTTCAGGGAGATTTGAAGAATATATCTGATACTGTAAAAGATGCCCTGAGCAAAGGACCCGGTGCAAAATGGGGGACAAGATTTGTTTACAGCCTTGATCTTTCTGATAAGGGGGTTGTTATTCTTGGTGTAACAGGTACACCAATGGATAGCAAGTCTTTTGACATTGTTAAGGCCGGGGGAGATTCCTCCCGTAAAAAGTATGAATGCCCTGGAATTGCCCATGCAGCCTCATTTCCTGTTGAAGTGGTGGTTGCAAAGGATGGTGATGATATAAAGATATCCCTGATAAATGAGATGTATAGGATGAAGGTCTATTTCGAGGATGCAGGCATGTGGGCCTTTGCAAAGAATATGATAATACCCGGTTCAATTCAGAAGGAGATTACAGAGATGGTCAAGGCCGGGTTTGGGAGGTGAAGGTGAAAAATCTTTATTTTCCCTTTGACCTTTCTTACACCCTTCACCTACTATACGATAATACGGTGTTTTTATCAATAAGATAAAACATTAGGATATAGAAGATTATCAAGCCTGTCACTGTAACTAAACGTACTAACCGGGTAACCTTTTTCTCCGGAGATTTATCGATACTATCCTTTTCCCAACTACGATTGTATCTGAATAGAGATACAAAATTATACATCACATAACATTCTACTGCAAAAGGTGGAAATCCTATATAACCTAATAAAGGCATCTCAAATATCTTTAACCTCCCCGCAAAAGGGATAGTATAAATCCATTTAGCCAGGGCCCAATAGTTCCAGAATTCCCATAATGCTCCACAGATTAAGCCTCCCAAAAGCAACAGATAGAATTTTCTTAAACTCCCATTCTCCCAATCCCGCAATAAGGATTTCCCTCCCCAGGTATAGTTAACAGGTTCTAACAGAAACACAAAACTGCCCCAGATTAATGCGAAACAATAATCAGGAAAGATTAACGGGGTTATCAGAAAGGTTACACCAAGAATATAGAATAAAATATGAACCCTTTTAGTTACTTTTATTCCCTTTACACGATTATTTTTTAAAATCCCTGCTGTGTCCAATAATTCTGTGGTCTCGAATATAGCCGGCAGGACAGTAGCAAAGGCAATAAAATATCCTACCCAACGTATCCAGATACTGGTAGGTAGATTAATGTAATGCCAGTTTTTAAGGATAAGATTAGCTGCCTCATAGATTAACCAGAAGCAGACCGACCATGCCATTAAAGGAATAAGTTCTTTTCTGCGGTTGCATAGAAGCGAATTACCTTTCAATTTCTGCTGGATGGCTGTTCCCTTCTGATCTTTTTCCTTTTTAGGAGTTGATATATGGTATATTGTACTATCTATGATTAGTATATATGACCACCATGCAAAACTGTAAAACCATGTTACAAAGGGTTCGATCCTTTTAAACATAAGAATCTCGGATGCAACCAAAACAAGGATTCCGGTAATCCCATGAATTTTCATATAAAACCTCTTTTTAAAAGTAAATTAATTTGATTTCAACCGCAGAATACATTGAAGCCACCGAATTTGCTTTGTGTCTATATCATAAATTGTCTCCGTTCACAGTTATCAGTTTACAGTTTACAGTTTTTTCAATTTCCTTTTACTTTCTGTTTTCATTAACCGTGAACTGTAAACCGTGAACTGTGAACGGTTACCATAAATTTAATGCATAATTTGTGATTAGTTGATATAATAACAGCGATGATGGAAAGAGTAAAATCAAAAAAAAATTATGATGATGAGAATCTTGCTCCATATGCCATAAAGAATAAAGATTCAAAGGGTAGAAGGTATAAGAAAGAGGAACACCCCTATCGTTCTGCCTTTCAGAGAGACAGGGACAGGATAATCCACTCATCTGCCTTTAGGAGACTTGAATATAAAACTCAAGTCTTTGTCTATCACGAAGGAGATTATTATCGAACGAGACTTACTCATACTATTGAGGTTGCCCAGATTTCTAGATCTATAGCCGGGGCATTGGGACTCAATGAGGTATTGGCAGAGGCAATAGCCCTGGCACATGATTTAGGACATCCTCCCTTTGGTCATTCTGGTGAAAAGATTCTGGATGGCCTTATGAAAGATCACGGCGGGTTTGAACACAATAAACAGAGTTTAAGAATAGTAGATGAATTAGAGCGCAGATATCCTGACTTTAATGGTTTGAACCTCACATTTGAAGTAAGGGAGGGAATAAGCAAACACTCAACAGAATATGACCATCCCTTAATCCAGGATTCAGAAATGAATTTATCCCCATCTCTGGAATCACAGATAGTTGATTATTCAGATGGGATAGCGTATAACAGCCATGATCTGGATGACGGGATAACCTCTGATATGATCGTAGTCGAAAGGTTAGAAGAGATTGCCCTGTGGAAGGAAAACATAAAAAGAATCGAGAAATTATATAATGATATCGACTTTAAGATGAAAAAGTATCAGGTTATAAGAATGGTAATAGATCAACAGGCAACCGATCTTGTTAATCAAACCCTGAAGAATATAGAGAAATTTAATATCAAATCTGTTGATGAGATAAGAAATAAAGATGGATATATTGTCTCATTCAGTCAGGAGATGGAAGAAAGAAATAATGAACTCAAAAGATTTCTCAAAGAAAATCTTTATGAACATCAACGTATTGTCCGTATGGAGTTAAAGGCTGAAAGATTTATCACCGAGCTGTTCAATGCCTATACCAAAAGTCCTAAAACCCTTCCCCCGGATATATACCTGAAAGTAATGGATAACCAAAAAAATAAAGAGAGGCTGATATGCGACTATATCGCCGGCATGACAGACCGATACGCCCTGGATGAATATAAAAAACTATTTGATCCCTATGAGAAGGTATAAAGGGCATGCCCTTTGCCCCTTGGGAGGAGCTAAGTTCTAATGGGTAAAAAAGCGATTGTCCTGTCAAGTGGAGGTGTAGATTCCACCACAACTATGGCGATGGCCAGGAGTGAAGGATTTGAGATCTATTCTATGAGTTTTAACTATGGCCAGAGGCACTCTATAGAACTAAAAAGGGCATCAGAAATAGCCATGTTCTTCAATGCAAAGGAGCATATTATAATAGACATAGATCTTCGGAAAATCGGTGGTTCTGCACTGACCGATAATATTGAGGTGCCAAAGGATAGGAAAGAGGAGGATATTTTAAGAGATATCCCCGTTACCTATGTACCTGCCAGAAATACGATCTTCCTCTCTTTTGCCCTTGCGTGGGCAGATATCATCGGGTCATATGATATATTCATTGGCGTCAATGCCATTGATTATAGTGGTTATCCTGATTGCCGTCCGGAATATATCCATGCATATGAAAAGATGGCTGAATTGGCCACTAAAAGGGGGGTGGAGGAAAAGAGTAGGAGAATAAAGATTCATACACCCCTTATATCTTTTACTAAAAATGACATAATCAGAAAAGGTCTTGACCTCGGAGTTGATTTCAGTATGACCCACAGTTGCTACGATCCAACTGATGATGGTAAGGCATGTGGCAGGTGTGATAGCTGTCAGTTGAGGTTGAAGGGGTTTAAAGAGGCAGGTGTCAAAGATCCGCAATTATACGCTGTTGTCTTATCGTCTTAAATTGATACGACACAAAACCGGTAGCCGCAGGCTTTAGCCTGCGTAAATATCGCAGCCTGAAGGCTGCGGCTACCGGTCAAAATTTTTTGCCTACTGCCTACTGCCGACCTGTTCTCTTATCAATTTATCAATCAGAACAGCTTTATCCTTTGATATCTTGTAGTTTATCATGACACCATTCTTCAGATACTCTTCATTGGTTACATAAGCTAGTCCATGGATGTGTGATATGACCCTGGAATGGGCATAATTTATTAATACTTTTCCTTCTACCATGTTACTCTCAAAGAAGAACCTTATTCTCTCATACAGCTCTTCTATTCCAATATCCCTGATTCCGGATGTAAAGACACTTCCGGGATATCTATTTTTTATATTTGGTATCAGATCTTTATCTGTTAACCTGTCGATCTTATTAAATACCCATAGACCGGGTTTATTGGTCAGGCCGAGTTCTCCTAAGACATTATGTATTGTATTCATATGTGATTCAAATCTATGATCGCTTAGATCGATTACCTTCATAAGTATATCTGCTTTCTTTAATTCGTCCAGTGTGCTTTTAAAAGATGCGATCAATGAATGAGGGAGTTTGTTTATAAACCCTACAGTATCTGTGATAAGGATATCTTTGTGAAAGCCGTTTTTTAATCTTCTTATGGTAGAATCCAGGGTAGCAAAGAGTTTATCCTCTACCAATAGATTAGAATCTGTGAGGACATTCATCAAGGTGGATTTGCCCGCATTTGTATAACCGACAAAGGCGGCTGTAAATATATTCTTCCTTTCCTTTCTCCGGGTTTCCCGCGATTTTTTAATGGCATTTAACTCCCTGTTCAGCTTTGTAATACGATTCCTGATAAGACGCCGGTCAATTTCAATCTGGGTCTCTCCGACTTCTCTTAACCCTATTCCCCCCCTCTGTCTGGAGAGATGTCTCCATCTTCCGGTCAGTCTTGGCAATGTATACTTAAGGTGCGCTAGTTCCACCTGGGTCTTTGCCTCCCTTGTTCTGGCATGCCTTCTGAATATTTCGAGGATAAGTCCACAGCGGTCAAGAACGCAGCATCCTGTGAGATTCTCTATATTTTTGTTCTGGGCAGGAGAGAGATCGTTGTCAAAGATTACCATATCTGCATTAATATCCTTAACAAGACATTTTAGATCTCCGGCCTTTCCACTTCCTATAAAGTAACGTGGATTGAGTCTTTCGGCTGTTTGAATTATCTTATCTGCTGTATCATAGCCAGCAGTTTCAGCAAGTCCTGATAATTCCTCCAGAGATTCCTCTATCTTCCACGAAGACTGGTGATTTAGAACCACTCCCACCAAGATAGCCCGATATCTTTTTTCTTCATTATAATGAGAAATTTTCAATAAACTTTATCTCCTCCCTTTTTAGGCGAACCCTTAATTATATTTTACCTCTAAATAGAGATGCTTTCAAGTAAAAATTATAGCCTTTGACCACCCATACTCTTTTGATAAGCCTCCTCAGCATGTTTTTGCGCATCGATCATCCGATCTATTATATTATCGTAATTATTTTTAAGCGCTTTGAATACATCTGCATCCAGGGCACCATCTTGAACCATCCTGTCCATGATCCTGATTACTGCTTCCTTCGCCAGTCCCTCGCGATAAGGACGATCTTCAGCAAGGGCCGTGAATACATCGCTAATCGACATAATCCTCGACCCGAGTGAAAGAACACTTGCATCGTGGTGGAAGGGATAGCCGCGTCCATCCAATCGTTCATGGTGGAACGATGCCCATTCTGCTATAGTCTTCATTCCGCCGATTGTATTCAGGAGATGGAATGTGTGATAGGTATGAGCACGAATTATGTTAAATTCAGTTTCATCAAGCTTACCTTGTTTTTCGAGGATACTATTTGGCACAGAGAGTTTACCAAGATCGTGGAGAAATCCAGCTATCTCCATCATCCTGCATTCTCTGTCTGAAAATCGCATGAAACGAGCCAACATTGAGGAGGAAGCTGCCACTCTTGCAGAGTGCGTGGCTGTGAAATGGCTTTTGAAATCGATAATATGCGAGAAGATTGAGGATATATCACCAATGTCTTCTAGTTCCAGAATGGATCTTACCCATGTTTCCATCTGAAGCAGTATTGAATAGATTCGACTTGAGGTGAGGTCCAGCCAAAAATGTTCCTTCGTGGCCAGTTGAAGAAAGATATCAACATGCCGGGGATGAAATAGATTACCCGTATATGACTTGATGATATCTTTTATCTTGTTACATTGATTTAAGATAGGTTTATCTCTATTAATAAGGATTTCTATTCTGTCAGCAAGATGTACAATATGACTTTGTAAGGGCACCTCCTTAGCATCACACTCTATGCCCTGTCCATCATTCCAGGGGAGATGATGGAAGCGAATAATCCCGGAAGCATTCCTGAACAAGGGGATATCCCGAAGCAGAAGATATCCTCTTATCCAGTGTTCTTTGGGATCTTGAAGATCAAACTCTTTAGCCTTTAATTTTTCATCTGTTGAAAAGATGCCTACGTCATGAAACAATGAGGCGAGAAATAGATCCTGCTTGTATCCAGCATCAACCTTCATCTCGTCTGCAATAGAAAGAGAGATGTAGGACACCCTCTGCTGATGGTCGGTTATTTGTGGATTGCTCAGATCGAGCGCATCCGAGAGTGAGAGCAGGAGATTACTAAGCTCAACCCTGATGTCTTTAATCATCAATCCCCTCTTAGGGATTGTAAAGTTATTACTTTACAGTCCCTTAATTAATAATTTATCACAGAGTTCACAGAGAACACAGTGGTGAATTATTACAAAATATACAACAGATTTTTTAAATTGCAATTATATCTCAAAAAATCACCAACAAAAATGTGGCTCTTCTCCCAATTTCTACGGTAAATTGGGAGAAGAGCCACAAATTTATACCTGAATTGAGCGATTTTTTCATGTCAGGCGGGACGCCCGACCTACTATTGGCTGAATTATCAACTTTTCCTGGTAGGACTTTTCCTGGTAGGACTTTTCCTGGTAGGACTTTTCCTGGTAGGACTTTTCCTGGTAGGACAGGCGTCCCGCCTGTCCTTGCTCTGATAGTCATAAATTTAACCACTATGTCTAATAGTTTGACCTTTTTTGTTTGAAAAAGGTATATGAAATTTTTCTTTTGCAAATATTTTTTTGGAATTATCACATATAGAACACATAAAGCCTAATATTTCAGTGCATTATATATATTCATGACAAAAAGATAAATTATTATTCTGAATAGTGATTTTTATAATTAAGAGATTTATTTGAAATAT
>QIDP01000035.1 GCA_003229375.1 Nitrospirota bacterium | reverse complement strand
GCGAGATCATACAAATAAGGGAATTGCATTATCAATTCGGCCTGTTGAAGCGTTTAGAATACTTGCATGAAAACAATTTTACCGGCTGTGACTTAAAACTTGCAGAGTCTGAAAAGGTATTGGGATTCTTGATTCGTTCTTTGCGCAGTCCTAACAGACTACAGACTAAACAACCTGAGTAGTTACTAAAACAGGTTATCTATTTTACCGGAATAAAATCATGGATAACGCATAATAGAAAGGATGCAGAAATTATGGCAGACTTATTACTTTCCAAGCCTGCAAAACCATACGTTATAACAAGAAGAAAAGTTATATTTGACTATGCTGTTCTTGATTGTAATACTCCTGAAAAACTATTGACATGTCCCCTGTTTTTGGAGATTGTTGAACGGTTCATAGAACGAATCGCCTCAAAAGGCTGTTCCATTTTTACTTTTCTTAGTGATAGCCTGCCGGGAGTCAGGAGCGGTGAAATGCCGGGTTACCTTGTTAGCCTCTTCAGGCTCCTCTTCGGCCATACTGTGGAAGAAGTACTTGCGATGAACAGGGACTACGAGCATTTATTATCAAAGCCAGAGGATCTTCATGACTTTATTGTGGAACTGTATAACTATTGGAGGCGTCTTGAAAGATTCATTTACATTGAAGCGCCCAAAAGGTCTTATCATTCAAAAAGCAGTATCCATCACGCACGGTTTATTAAGGCTAATGATGAACTTAAGAATAATGTTCTTTATGTGTACAGGCGTGTCAGTAAAAACCTGCTCGGTAAAAACCCGCGTGTTTACAGGCAGTTGCCGGCTGGCGCCAATATGGGAATGCTCCTTGAAAAGATTGACTGGAATTGCCCGAAAGAACTTGAGATGCTTTTAGATATTCCTTTTATACGTATCTCCTTGATCGAGCCGCCCCTGATTCTTTATCCTGAAATGAACAAGAGAAAGGGCAGGTTCGAGGAAATATCAGACATAAAAACCGGGATGCTTCAGATTGACACTGACGAGTGGTTCTGTTTCCCTGCAAAGGTCGGAACTTTAACTGCATATATATTTTTTCATCAAGACTTTATATCACTGGGGCTCTCTCTAAGTAATCTCTTCGAGATAGCAGACTATGAAGACATCGAGGGTAAGGAGCCGGAAATAATATTGCTTTTCGGTCTTAAGGGCAAAGACCTTCCATGTAATACAGTTTTTTACGAAGACAAAAAGACAGGAATGCTTATTGGCATGATTGCCCATTCAGAGGAGGTCGATTATTTCGGGTATTTCAAAAAAATGATACTGACCCTTCACAATATTGCCATGCTGAACAGAGGATACTGGCCTGTTCACGGCGCTATGGTATACATAAAGCTTAAGGACGGAGGCAGTGCCAATGTTGTAATTGTAGGTGACAGCGGTGCAGGAAAATCAGAGACGCTTGAGGCATTACGCGTCCTTGCAGACGAGCATATCTGCGAAATGAAAATTATCTTTGACGACATGGGTTCATTCGGTCTTAACGACAAAGGGAGGGTAATCGGTTACGGAACAGAAATCGGCGCATTTGTGAGGCTTGATGACCTGCAGCCCGGCTATGCTTATGAAGAAATAGACAGGAGTATATTCATGAACCCGGATAAAGGCAACGCGCGTTTGATAGTCCCTATAACCCGTTATTCCCATCTAATTAAGGGATATCCCGTGGATATCGTGCTTTATGCAAACAATTATGAACAGGTAGATGATGAGCATCCTATTATATGGTTTTTCTCAACTCCGGAGGGGGCGCTTTCCGTATTTAGAAGCGGAGCCCGTTTTGCAAAAGGAACGACTGATGAAAAGGGTATAGTTCATACTTATTTTGCCAATCCTTTCGGCGCGCCCCAGCGTAAAGATATCCATGAAAAAATAGTTATCCATTATTTCAATAAAATGTTTGACTCTGATGTCAAAGTCGGACAGATAAGGACCCGTCTGGGTATTGGGGGATATGAGCAAAAAGGTCCTCATATAGCATCCAAGGAGCTCTTTAATGTTATCAGACGCCTGCGGTCATAACTCAAGTAATTCCATAGCCGGGGCCCGGACCATAAGTTTTGCTGACATGGAAATCAGAGGAGTTTTTTTAGTCAACCCCCGGGAATCTACATGAAAAACATTACAAACAATATGCATAAAATGTAAATTATTATGTAATCTTAGTGTCTTTTCAGAGGAAGATGTTTAAAAAGGTACTGGTAGCAAACAGAGGTGAAATTGCAATAAGGATCTTCAGGGCATGCAAGGAATTGGAGATCAATACTGCAGCAGTATATTCTGATGTAGATCGTGTATCGCTCCATCTCCGTTATGCTGATGAGGCACACTGTATCGGAGGTTCCCCTGCCTCAGAGAGCTATCTTAATATTGAGAAGATAGTAACAACCGCAAAGAAGATTGGTGCGGATGCCATCCATCCGGGCTATGGTTTTCTGGCAGAAAATCCGGATTTTGTCAAACGATGCGAAGAGGAAGGGATTGTATTCATAGGCCCTTCCTCGGAAGCCGTAAGGGCTATGGGTATAAAGACCACAGCGCGGAGGACAATGATGAGTGCAGGAATCCCTGTAATCCCTGCATCCGATGAAATCAATACTCTGGATGAGGCATTAGCCGCTGCCGGAAAAATCGGTTACCCTGTAATAATAAAGGCAGTTGCTGGTGGAGGAGGAAAAGGGATGCGTATGGTCAGGGTACCGGAAGAGATGGAGGGTGCCCTGCGGGCCGTCAGTTCCGAATCCGAATCCTCCTTTGGCAGTCTATCTCTCTATATAGAAAAATACATGGATAAGGCAAGACATATAGAGATACAGATAATGGGAGATAAAAAGGGAAATATTATACACCTGAATGAGAGGGAGTGTTCTGTACAGAGGCGTTATCAGAAGCTGATAGAGGAATCACCATCTGTGATCGTAGATGACAGGATGAGGAGGGAGATGGGGGAGGTCGCAATAAAGGCGGCCAGGGTGGCAGGATATCATAATGCCGGTTCAGTAGAGTTTCTTGTAGATAAAAACAGGGATTTTTATTTTCTGGAGATGAATACCAGGCTCCAGGTTGAACATGCTGTAACCGAGATGATAACCGGAATAGATATAGTCCAGGAGATGATCTCTGTTGCCGCAGGGAACAGTCTCAACTACAGCCAGGAGGATGTCAGGATAAATGGTGCGGCTATAGAATGCCGTATATATGCAGAGGATCCTTATAATGATTTTCTCCCCTCACCAGGGGTAATAACCTTTCTCCGTACCTCGGGTGGATTTGGTATCAGGAGGGACAGCGGCATCTATCAAGGGGTTGAAGTCACCATATTTTATGATCCGCTTATTGCCAAGATAATCTCATGGGGAAGAGACCGTGATGAGGCAAGGATACGTATGTACAGGGCATTAAAGGAGTATACTATACGGGGGATAAAGACCACTATCCCTTTTCACCAACGGGTAATGCACCATCCTGATTTTGTAGCAGGGAATCTCGATATCAATTTTATAGACAGGAAATTATCCTTGAACAAGGCACCAACAGAATCCCCATTAAGGGATATAGCGCTTATCTCATCTGCCATTGCGGCCCATCTGAAAAAGAGTAAGGTAAGGCCAATATCCCCGGAAAGGGTCTCTACAGGTTCAAATATGTGGAGGATGGCAGGGAGAAGGGGATATCTGTAAATATCCGGGGTGAAAGACAAACAATGGAGGAATTAGCTGAGATCCTATATGAATTACATAGCCCGGCTCAACAATAAGACGTTCAAGATAGGGATCGAGGAAAAAGGAGGGAATATATACTCCATTACACTCGAAGGGAAGAGGTTTGAGGCCGATTTTCTCCAGGTGGGTGTCCCGCCGCTCTACTCCCTGATAATAGATGGTATCTCTTACGAGGTATCTATAGATGAGAAGGATGATATATACGATGTAGCCATGGGTGAGGATTCATTCAGTATAAATGTCATAGATGAGAAGAGAGAGAAGCTTAAGGCATTAAAGAGGTCTCAAACACCTGATGGGATTCAGATTATATCAACAGTAATGCCCGGAAAGGTGATAAAGATATTCCCTAAAGAGGGGGACAAGATAAGGAGGGATGACCCGGTAGTGGTGGTTGCGGCGATGAAGATGGAGAATGAGCTTAGATCGCCCAAGGATGGTGTGGTTATATCTATAAAGGTTAAAGAAGGGCAAACGGTCGAGGGAGGGGCTGTTCTGGCTGTTATTGAATAAGGGCTTGGTGAAAAAGGAATGAGGGTAATAGGTGGATCGGTAAAGGGGAGGAGATTATCTCAGTTCAGGGGACAGGATATACGGCCGACACCTGATATGGTAAGGGAGGCACTATTTAATATTCTGGGAGGGAAGATTGTAAATGCCTCCTTCCTGGACATCTTTGCCGGCACAGGAGGTGTAGGTATAGAGGCATTGAGCAGGGGTGCCGTACAGGTTTTTTTTGTTGATAACAGCGTAAAGGCCAGAAGGATTATCTACAATAATCTGAAACTCTGCGGATTCCTCTCTTCCCCGGCAGATATTCATAGAGATTCAGCATTGGAGCAGTGTGGTATTGCTCCTCCTGATACCCATATCCTTCTGAGATTCAGATTTATCCGTAATAATGCCATTAAGGCCATGCATGATCTCGAAGCAATGGGAGAGAGATTCGACATCATATTTATTGATCCCCCTTATAAATCCGACCTATATGAACAAACTCTCAATATCATATCTCAATCCTCCCTGCTCAATGAAGGGGGCATGGTGATTGTAGAACACTTTTTCAAGAGGGTATTGGAGGAGAGATATGGTATGCTTGAATTGAACAAGAGAGTTAGATTTGGCGACACAAGCCTGTCATTCTGGAGGTTCAGCCACTCTTCCCTTTAAGTTTATGAGTGGATGAGTGGATGAGTGAATAAAAGGATTGTTATGAGTAAACAAGAGGGGTTGTTTGATCCCGCAGATATAAAAGACCTTGAATATGATAGAGATATCGGGTTGCCGGGAGAATATCCATATACACGGGGTATATATCCCACCATGTATCGCGGACGGCTCTGGACTATGCGTCAGTATGCCGGATATGGCACAGCAGAGGAGTCTAACAAAAGATACAAATCCCTCTTGAAATCGGGTGAGACCGGCCTCAGTATTGCCTTTGATCTTCCCACACAGATGGGGTATGATTCTGATCATCCCCTTGCCAGAGGAGAGGTGGGCAGGGTTGGTGTCTCTATAGGCTCGTTAAAGGATATGGAGAGGCTCCTGCTTGATATCCCCCTTGATAAGATCAGTACATCAATGACAATCAATGCCACATCCCCTGTAATCCTGGCAATGTATATATCAGCGGCAGATGGCCGTGGTATAGAGATTAAGGGATTGAGGGGGACCATACAGAATGATATCCTCAAGGAATATATTGCCCGCGGGACATATATATTCCCCCCGGGACCCTCTATCAGGATCACTACCGATATAATGAGATTCTGCAGGAAAAACCTCCCGGCATGGAATCCGATAAGTATAAGCGGGTATCATATGAGAGAGGCAGGGGCATCTACAGTGCAGGAACTTGCCTTCACAATAGCAAACGGGATAACCTATGTAGAGGCGGCTATAGAATCCGGTCTTAAGATAGATGACTTTGCCCCCAGACTATCCTTCTTTTTTAGTGTCCACAATAATTTTTTAGAGGAGATTGCAAAATTCCGTGCAGCAAGACGTATCTGGGCAGGGATAATGAAGGAGCGGTTTGGTGCTAAGAAGGATGATTCCCAACGAATGAAGTTCCATGTCCAGACCGCAGGGTGTACCCTTACTGCCCGGCAGCCGGAGAATAACATTGTCAGGGTGACCCTCCAGGCGCTTGCAGCTATACTAGGCGGGGCACAGTCCCTTCATACAAATTCAAAGGATGAGGCTCTATCCATCCCGACCGAAGAGGCGGTGAGACTGGCCCTTCATACACAACAGATACTGGCAGAGGAGAGCGGTATAGCCAATACAGCCGATCCATTGGGCGGGTCATATGCTGTGGAGGCGTTAACAAATAAGATAGAAGAAGAGGTAAAGGATCTCTTCAAAAAGATCGATTCAAAAGGTGGAATGCTAAAGGCCATAGAGAAGGGGTTCATCCGGAGAGAGATAGAAGAGAGTTCTTATAGATACCATGAATCTATTGAAAAAAAGGAACGTATTGTTGTTGGTGTCAATGAATTTGTCAATAAAAAGGATGCCGCCATAGAGAGGTTTTCTCTCAACCCTGATATTGAAGAGAGACAGAGGAGGAATCTGGAGAGGTTAAGAAGAGATAGGGATATATCAAAGGTAAACACCGCCCTTAATAAGGTAAAGGATGCTGCACGCAAAGGGGATAACATCATGCCGCCGGTTATAGAGGCTGTAAAGGCATATGCTACAATCGGGGAGATATCAGATGCCATGAGGGAGGTCTTTGGAGAGTTCAGGTACAATAGCCGCAGAGGTCACAGAGTTTAAATTCAATGGACTTTAAATCTGTTCTTTCAACGCTTATAAAAAGATTCACAGAGCATGATATCCGTTATGTCCTCATGGGTGGGTTTGCACTTGGATTGTGGGGTGTGGGCAGGACGACGGTGGATATTGATTTCTTAGTTAATTATGATGATATGGGGAAGGTTGATAAAGTTATGCTTGAGCTTGGCTATGAATGTAAATACAAGAGCGAAAATGTCTCTCAGTATGTTTCTCCTCTGCGGGTTTTTGGTGAGATAGACTTTCTTCATGCCTTCAGGGAGGCAAGCCTTGAGATGCTTAAACGTGCAGATGAAAAGGAGATTTTTAGCGGTTCATTAAGGATTAAAGTAGTAAGACCCGAAGACTTGATTGGATTGAAACTCCAGGCTATTAAAAACAATCCTGAGAGGGAGCAGACAGATATGAAAGATATAGAGTCTCTCATATCTATTCATGGAAAGAATATTGACTGGTCTTTGATTGAGAGATACTTAAAAATTCTTGACATGGAGGGTTTGTATAAAAAGATAAAAAAGGAGATGAAAGAGTGAACAACTCCAAAAAGGCAGAAAAAGAACTATTTGAATTTTCAGAATCCGAGACTCTTAAAAAAGACATGGAAGCAGTTGCGTTACAAAGGCATAATCCATTTATTAAAAATGGCAGGGTAGATGTGGATGCATACATTGAGTTCATCACCCAGTATAATGAGTTTATAAATCACGAGCCCAAGCCTTTTAAGCCAATGATTGACAGGGATATAAGGTTATGATGAAAAAAATATATTAAATTATTTTTATGATCCCGGCATCTCAAACAGTTTAAATGAGATTTCGATGTTCCGGGAATGATGATATCTTTTAAAATGTGATATATCCTTTTTACTATCCTGAAATGATACTTCCGCTAATCCATATCTGTAAAGAGAGGAGCACATCCTTTTTAATTTCTTAGTAGTAATATATTCACCAAATGCCCTATCGATTATCCTTAAATTGATCAATTCTTTTCTCTCAAATCCTGTGGCAATGCTCAGAAATAAAAGATATAGTTTTACGCAATCTATGGATATGGCCTGAAATTTTTTTGTCTCTCTTATGCTCTTTAAGATTACATATTTGCTTTTTTCCATTTTAAGGCACCCCTATTACTTGTCTGTTCCTTCTTTGAATGGTTTCTTGTAACGACTCAGGTCTCCCCCTTTGGAAAAGGGGGATTAAGTGGGGATTTTATAATTATAAGTTCTCCAAATCCCCCCTCACTCCCTTTGCTAAAGGGGGGATGAATATAGCTGAATAGTTACGGTTTCTTTTTAAAAGTTAATAAGGGTTTATCTGTCTGCAAAAACAGCATAACAATACACTGTTTGCGTTGTATTTGTCAAGATTATATTACACGTAAACCGTAGTAGACAGAACAAGCTATCGATTGTTAACATTAATTTTAGAAATATTAAAAACGAGGGGCCTTTCAATGTATGGAATCCGATCAAGCAAATCTATCGGGAAAAAGATAAAGGATAGACGACAGGAGATCGGAATGACACAGGAGCAATTAGCAGAAAAGATGGGGGTAACTTATCAGCAGGTACAGCGGTATGAAAATGGAGTGAATAAGCTAAATGTAGAACAGTTGCAGGTTATAGCCGATTCCCTTGATGTTCCGATAAGCTTTTTTTTCGAAGATACTCAGCCTATACGCATCAAAGATGCAAAATCGCAATATGTATCTGTGGAAGAGGAAAAGTTTCTTAAATATTTTCGGAAGGTGGGGAAAAAGGAGTACAAAAAATCTATCCTCTTATTTATGGAATTGGCTTCCAGGGCTGAAAAAAAGCAAACTTAACATATCTACCTGTATCTCTTTACCCCCACCCCGTCACAATATTTCTTTATCGGGCATCGGCTGCAAAAAGGGGAGATCGGTTTACAGATGTTTTGACCAAAGGCAACAAGAAGATCATTATAGATGATCCAGTATCTATCAGGTAGTTTTCCCCTTAATGTAAATTCGGTATCTTTCGGGGCAGAGGTTCTGATATAGCCAAATCTATTAGATATCCTGTGGACATGTGTATCTACGCATATCCCCGGCTTTCCGTATCCCAGTGTGACCACCAGATTAGCTGTCTTTCTCCCCACCCCTTTAAATTTTAATAGTTCATCTATCTCGTCCGGCACCTTAGAGTTGTAACTATTTACCAGGTCACTGCAAATCCTTTTTATATTCTCTGCCTTTGTCTTATAAAAGCCAACAGGGTAAATTGCCTCTTTTATTGCTCTGTGACTCAACCTTAACATCTCCTCAGGTGAGCCAGCTATATTGAACAGCCGTTCTGTTGCTCCCGAAGTTGTCTCATCCTTTGTCCTGAGGCTTAAGATACAGCTTATTAGAACCTTAAAGGGATCTTTCCTTCTATCGGCAGCAATCCTGGTTACAATAGGTGTGTTCCATTTTTGAACCTCTCTCTTGAGTATCTGTATTATCTTGTTTATATTGCTATTTTTCATAAAGCTATAGTTCTTACATGAGAGGGGAATCCGGGCAAGATGCGTGACCTAAAACTACTTTAGGTATAAACAAATCTTACTCTCCTGTCAACTCTTTTCCCTACATACCCTATCTTCATTGAGCTTGCCGGGGGAATTGCTGAAATTCTTGTAACTATTCAGGTCTCCCCCTTTGGAAAAGGGGGATTAAGGGGGATTTTATAATTATAAGTTTTCCAAATCCCCCCTCTTTGCTAAAGGGGGGGAATGAATATAGCTGAATAGTTACAAATTCTTTACAAGAGGTTTCGGTTTTGCTATAGTGCGGATAAAGGCGTAATCTTAGGAATTGTCCCAAAATAATTTGTACAACTCCTAAGGGTGGCACGGACAAACAAGTTTGTCCGTGGGGGTATTTTCAGGTGAAAGAGGAGGTGAGAAATGACTCATTGAATAGTTACAAATGATTACAACCAATAGCGTCTCTGCGGTGAAATAATTTTTTTTCAGAATCAGAAAAGGAGGGTAAAAATGAGATATAGAGGATTTTCAGGCAATACGGGAATAATAGCCGCAATATCTTTATTAGTAGCTACAATATCACTCCTGCCTGCCAACCCTTGTTGGGCAGGTAATCGTACAGATGAGTTCAATATCATTATGAACGCCTGGATAGAAGATCAGGCCAGTTTCGGGGTATTCATGAGATCGCCCTCTGATCTGTATAATGTCTTGCATAACTCCACCCCCTCTGACGATCCCCTTGTTCTGGATATAAGGACCCCCAAGGCGTATTCAAAGGGGCATATTAAGGGCGCCATAAATATCTACTGGAGGGATATAGCCAAAAAGAAGAGTCTTGATTACCTGAATTCAGAACTGGATAGACATGTGGGGGCAGGGAAAAAGAACCAGATAGTGGTGTATCACAATACCCAGCATGAACAGGGGTGGGTCGCTACCTTTCTCAACATGGGTTATGATAAGGAACACAAGGTCGAGACCCTTAGCTGGGGCCTGGCTGCCTGGACCAAGGATGAGACTGCTGCACCGGGCCGGTGGAAAGAAAGTATGAGAAAGAATTACAAGGCTGAAATGAATAATCATCCGCTTGTGCCTGGAAAAGGCTGGCCAAGGGTTGATAATACCACATCTGCGTCTCCTAATGAGATTATCAGAATTGCCGGGGACCGCTTTTTTAGTAACACGGGCTTTAACCCGAGGATCACGGCAGAGGAACTCCATAACCTGCTGAACGATAACGATCCTGGCAATGATCCATATATTTTAAGCAACAGGGATAGAAACGATTTTCCTGATAACTACAATACAGGCCATATCCCGGGTGCCTATGCTATCAGTGTAGGAAAAGAGGCCGTGACTATCAATGGATCAGACTTTCTGCCCACAGACAGGTTGATAGTAATACATTGCTGGGTTGGAGTTTCACAGCAGTACATGGTTCCGGCATTAAATATGCTTGGCTATAAGGTCCGTACCCTGGACTGGGGGATAAGTTCCTGGAGCTCTGATAATAAGGTTATAGAACAGAGCAAGATGTCCGGTGTATATGTAAATGATTATCCGGTTGAGAAGTAGAAGGGGAGGGCTTGCCAAACTCATTTTATCCGTCAGTATTATATTTGCAGGGATAATAACTGCAATATTACTGATAATTAAAGCATTGCTTCCGCCTGCACCCCCTTATCGGGAGGACGTGTCAGGTCAACGTACAGATGAATTCAATGTCATCATCAATGCTGCGATAGCTGACCAGGCCCCCTTCGGGGTATTTTTAAAAGAGCCATCTGACCTGTATGAGGCATTATTCGTCACTCATAGTTCTTCTGATGATCCTCTTGTGCTGGATATAAGGTCATCAGAGGAGTATTATAATGGCCACATCCCCGGTGCTATAAACATTTACTGGAGGGATATAGCCAAAAAGAAGAGTCTTGATTACCTGAATTCAGAACTGGCTAAACATGCAGAGGCAGGAAAAAAGAATCAGATAGTAGTATATCACAATACCCAGCATGAACAGGGATGGGTCGCTACCTTCCTAAACATGATGGACTATGACAAAGATAACATGGTTGAGGTCATTTCCTGGGGCCTGGCTGCATGGACACAGGACGAGACCGTTGCACCGGGGCGGTGGAAAGAGTGTACAGAGTGGGCCTCAGATGGTACAGGGATTTCGCCTCCGGGATGCAGCAGAAATAATTACAGCCCGATTGATAAGGTTCGTCATCCCCGTGTTGCAGGGAAGGGGTGGCCTATACTTGAAAATACCTCTTCACCGGATCCACATGAGATTATAAGGGCTGCCGGGGATCGCTGGTTTAGTGATAAGGATTTTAACCCGGGGATCACCGCAATAGAATTACATGCCTTGTTAAATGATGATGACCCCACAAATGATCCATATATTTTGAGCAATAGGGACATATTTTCATTTAGGTTTTTTGATAGTTACAATAGAGGTCACATCCCGGGGGCACACCCTGTCTCATTAGGTAAAGAAGGTCTGATGATAAATAATTCAGACTTCTTGCCTACAGACAGACCCATAGTGGTCTATTGCTGGCTAGGGGTTTCCCAGCAATATATGGCTGCCGTGTTAAATATGCTGGGTTATCGTGCTATGAGTCTGGACTGGGGCATTAGTTCCTGGAGCACTCACAATATCGTCGTAATTCAGAAGCGGATGGCCAATAGATATACAAATGATTATCCAATAGAAAGAAATAAACAACAAAATAAGCAAGCAAAAAAGCCTTGACAGAGGATATACAATTTGGTATAGTTATAAAATAAAAAGCTACAAACAATTGGGTTAACATTTTTTTTCTCCTCCTATTCTGAATCTTCTTGAGGGATAGGGGTTGATTTTTTAGAGGGTAAAGCAGTAAAGTCAATCTTAATGGATTAAAAATCTATAATTGTGTAGGAACTTCCATTTTTAGTCTTTGAAAAGTAGAAAAAGTTATGAGTTATTAAGTTAATTTTTATGCTTGCCATTTTCAGGTAGCGAAAGGAGGCTTTATTATGATTTCAAAAAAGGTTTTCTCATTTATTACAGTGACTGCTCTGACACTCTTTACCCTTTTATCCTTAAACCCCCATATCGCAGAAGGGGGTATTGTTGATAACACAGATCCTGGTTTTAGTGCAGAGGGTGATAATTGGCGTATAAAAACCAAGGTACCTGATTATTATGGTGAGAACTACCATATTGCTGGGACTGGAACTGGTGGTAATGGTGCCAATACAGCCACCTGGGCCGCTGATTTAACCGATGGCTCTGGCCCTTATGACGTATTTGTATGGTATCCAAAAAGTGATGTCCTTGCTACCAATGCACTATTTACTGTCAACAGTGAGTCAATGGAATATCCCGTAGAGATAAATCAGCGTATATGGGACATACTTCTTTGCTGATGATGGTACAGAAAATGTAACTCTATCGGATAATGCTGATGCCTGGGTAATTGCAGATGCTGTTAAATTCGAATATGCCCACTATAGCATTGCTGACAATACAGATGCTGTTTTTGAGGGTGATTGGAAGACAAATACAAAGGGCTACAAATTTCCTTTCTGGGGTACAGACTTTCGTTGGCGTGCTGGTGAGGGTACCGGTGCCAATACAGCCACCTGGAATGTCAAGTTAACCAGTGGTCCTGACTACTATAAGGTATTGGTATGGTATGTAGCAAAGAGTACCTATGCTACTAATGCACCATTTACTATCACCTATAGTGGTGGAGCAGATACAGTACTGGTAAATCAGACTCAAAATGGTGGTCAGTGGGTAAGCCTTGGGACATACTTCTTTGCTGATGATGGTACAGAGAATGTAACTCTATCAGACAATGCTGATGCCTTCGTAATTGCAGATGCTGTGAGGTTTGTTCTAATTGATGGTATTGTTGACAATAGTGATCTTGGTTTTAGTGTAGTAGGTGAGTGGACTTCAGCTACCAAATTACCTGATTATTATGGCTACCCTGATTATGGTGACTACCTTTGGGCCGGGAATAAAACTGGAGGTACTGGTGCCACAGCCACCTGGGATGTTGAATTAACAGATGGTCCTGGTTTTTATAAGGTGTCTGTACGGTATCCAACAGGCAGCAAGCTTGCTACCAATGCACAATATACGATCAACTATTATAAGGGTGAATATGATACAACAGTAGAAGTGGATCAGACCAAAAATGGTGGTCAATTGGTGAACCTTGGGACATACGCCTTTGCCGATGATGGTACAGAAAATGTAACCCTGTCAGATAAGGCCAATAAATGGGTAGTTGCAGATGCTGTCAAGTTTGTCTGGGACGGTCCACCGGATACAACACCACCGGTAATAACTGATGTCGGAAAAGGGAACGTAACATATACCTCAATTACGATATCATGGAATACAGACGAGCTTTCGGACAGCGTGGTTAAATATAGCACTGTTGAGGGCGGGCCTTACACATATGAAAGTAAGCCAGACGACATGGTTACTTCGCACGGGGTATCCCTGGAAAATCTGACCTATGGAAAGACCTATTACTTTATAATAGAAAGCACGGATATGTATGACAACACTGGCAGGAGTCAGGATGAGTACAGCTTCAACACAAAGGGACTCAGCCTGGGGTGGACAGATACAGATGACTTCACAAATGGTGTGAATGACTGCAAATGGAGCTGTGGCAACTCATGTGACGTTGAATTTAGAGTGAAATATTTTAATGAATTAAATGATCCTCCAACAAAAATGGAGTTATGGATAGATATGGATAACAATGGTTACAAGGCTTTCGAGATGGTTCCAGGGGATGGAGACTATAGAGACGGGAAGATCTATACCTATACCAGGGATGGCAGAGATTTTAAAGGCACAATAAAATACAGATTTTCTTTTAGCAAGGATGAGTTTATTGCTACAGGTGAACCTACAGCAAATTATGAATATGTGAATGATATAGTAGACTCTGATGAAGATGGGATCGATGATCTTGAAGAGGGAGATGGGGATATAGATGAAGATGGAATATCAGATTGTGAGGATGACGATACAACCGTGCTTTCTGTTAATGGAGGGAAGTCTGTAGCGCTCGATATAAGTAACAGCAGTGCAACATTGAGCGGGGTTAGGGCTCTGAGTGATGATGCCTCTGTACCGGCAGGAGAGCCGAACGTTAACTTTGATTTCGGTCTGGTGGGATTTACTATAAATGGTGTGAGCCCCGGGAGCTCTGTACCGGTGACAATTACCTATTCTGAACCTATTCCGGATAATGCCGAGTACTGGAAGTTTAATAATAACGGGCAATGGTATTTAATTGACTTTAGTCGTAGTGCTGATAACAAGACCATAACTCTTACATTGACAGATGGTGGTGAGGGCGATAGTGATAATGAGGCCAATGGCACGATAGTAGATCCGGGTGGTATTGGAACGCCATCCTCTAATAATGTTGGTGCTGAGTCTGACGATGGTCTGCCAAGTTCTGCAGGCGGATGCTTCATCGGTACAGCAGCCCGGAGATAATTGAACAGTCATTACAAAAAGGCAGGATGATCCATTAAAAGGGTTATCCTGCCTTTTTTGTTTGAAAGCAGGATAACAGGATAAAGAATTAGGTTTGACAAGGCGTACGCAATATTGTACTCTTTAAAAGAGGAGAATATTGAGAGAATCAACTCGAAAAGGACTCGAGACCCCAATTGAAAAATGTAGTAAGGAATTGAAATGGTGAGCAATTGGCAACCGGTCTTCACAAATTTTAGTCATATATGAAGATATCTGTGATAATGCCTGTCCTTGATGAGGAAAAATCACTCCCATTGGTGATGAAGGATATTCCCCGTGATCTGGTTGAGGAGGTCGTGGTTATTGATAATGGGAGTTCTGACGGGTCAGCTATTGTGGCAAGGGAGAATGGCGCAACAGTGCTGAGCGAACCGAGGAAGGGTTATGGCTATGCCTGTTTGAGGGGTATAGAGTATCTCAAGAGTAAGTCCCCGGATATTGTTGTCTTCCTTGATGCCGATTACAGCGATTATCCTGAAGAGATAAGCTCTCTTGTTAGACCGATTATTGAAGAGGGCTATGATATGGTGATCGGCTCAAGGGTCAAAGGGAAGAGTGAGAAAGGGGCGATTCTCCCTCAGGCACGTTATGGAAATATGTTAGGGACGTTCCTCATCAGGATATTCTATGGATTTCGATATACAGACCTGGGGCCGTTTCGGGCAATAAGGTTTGATAAATTGATAGATATGGATATGCAGGATAAGACCTTTGGCTGGACAGTAGAGATGCAGATCAAGGGAATCAAGAAGGGCTGCAGGATCACAGAGGTCCCGGTTAGCTACAGGAAGAGGTCTATTGGGAAATCAAAGGTTACCGGTACCATAAGAGGGACTATCGGGGCAAGCTGGAAGATCCTCTGGACAATTTTTAAGTATACGTCTCGAAAATTCTACAATTTGTAATTGATTAGCCAAATAAAGTACTTTTCACCTGAAAATTCCCTCACGGACAAACAAGTTTGTCCATGCCACCCCCTATAGACCTCCAACCGCAGCACTCCTTTTCAGTCCCTTAGCTCTCCTTCCTGACATATATCTCTCTTGCTATCTCAAAATCTATCGACATGGTTGTCTCCTCGAATAATATAACAATAGCAGGTTGTTTCTGGTGTATCCTGATGCTGACGCCCGGCATGATACCCATGGAAGAGAGCTTATCCAGTATAGAGTGGTCATGGGTAGAGATATAGGCAACCCTCCCGTTCTCCCCTGAATCAAGGCTGTCTAATGAATAGACCACAGACTCTATCTCCCTCCTTTTTGTGCTGCAGCATTCTCCGGGCGGGATAGGCTTTCCATGGGGACAGGTAGTTGGATGTCCAAGTAATGTACAGATGCTCTCTGTTACATCAGTATTGAGAAAGTGTTCAAATTCACAGGCCTGAGCCTCGCTGGAAGACTCATCCTTGATCGTCAGTATATCGTTTAACAGCCGTTCAGCCAGACGGTGTCTCCTTATAATAAGATTGTACATCTCCCTGCCATCTTTGGTTAAATGCACCTTCTCAGCATCTATTGTGATAATACCTCTCTCTTTCAATGAAATGATCTCTTCTCTTGTTATATCGTGATCAAGGATGTCTTCTATCTTCACCCTTCCCTCTTCTATATGCACACCTATCAATTCTATATTTTCCTCATACTTTTTGTCCTTTTCCATAACCATCTCCTTTAAACAGAAGTGCCTAAAGTGAGCTAAAGTGAGCTAAAGTGCCTAAAGTTATGGATTATAAAAAAAATTCAATAACTTTAGCTCACTTTAGGCACTTTAGCTCACTTAATTTAATATATGTATATATCTTAAAATAATATTAAGTGCTCCCCCTACCAGGATAGCATAGAACATGATAAAAGAGGCCATAAGGATTGCCCTTTTTATCCCCTGTTCCTTTATTATCACAAAGAAATTTGCTATACATGGGACAAAGAGTATCATCACCGAAATAGCAACCGTGATCTGAATAAGATCGAGCACCCCTTTCTCAGCTAATAAAAATAGCCCTGCAGCGCCATAATCCCTACGCAAAAACCCCACGATGAATGCCTCTGTGGCCCGGGCAGGTAATCCCAATACCCCTGTTACAACAGGGCTGGCAAGATGCTCTATCTTTACAAGGAGGCCTGATTTGTCCAGAAGAAAGAGTATAAATGTTCCAATGATAAAGAGAGGAACTGCCTCCTTCATGAACCATTTAACACGGAAATATGTCTTATTTAAAATATTGGACAACTTTGGAATCCGCATGGGCGGAAGTTCTATCATAAAATACGATGACCTGCCAGGGATGATCTTTGATGCTAAGTAGCCGACAATGATCAACTGGAGTAAGACGGTTATAATAATAATCAATAATACCCTGCCTGATAATCCCCCTACCATACCTAGAACCACGCCTAACTGTGCTGAACATGGTATACCCAGGGCAAGGAGGAGAGTAGCTATTATCCTTTCTTTACGGGTATCGAGTATCCTGGTGGCAAATGTCGCCATTGTATCGCATCCAAGACCTAACACCATAGGGAGGACAGCCCTGCCGTTTAAGCCGATCCTTTTGAATATCTTGTTGGACATTATAGTAAGCCTCGGAAGATAGCCTGAATCTTCCAGGACACCAAAGAAGATGAAGAAGAATCCGACTATAGGTCCGACTATAGAGACTGAATAGGTAATGCCGACAGTAATCATACCATATTCGCCAATAAGTGCCTCCCGGATAATGCTGACAGGGATGATGGTCTCTGTTATCTTAATAACAATAGGGTTTAAATACTCGCCGAATATGACGGTTTCCATAAAATCCACTGCCTTCCCGGCCCCCAACTCTCCGACAAATTTATACATAATATAGAGAACTGAAACCAGTATGGGGATCCCCCAGAATGGGTGCATACAAAGATCACCAAGCCTCTTACTGACAGAAGATATCTTTTGTCTCTCATCATAATGGAAACATTCATTAACGATATCCCCGGCAGCAGCCTGACGTCCCTTCTGAATTACATAGGTTATAGGATCACGAAAAAAATTCCTGGTCTTCGAGATTATCTCTCTAACCTTGTCTATCTCAAAGTCGTTACCATGGTCCTCCAGATATTTGAGAAGATGGTCATCACCTGATAAGAGCATAAGACTCAGACTTCTGCCGGAGATATTTGCCCCGGGAAGGAGGGGGGCCAATCTATCTATAGCATCTTCGATCCTATCATCAAATTTAGTGATTTTTTTGGTCTTTCTCTGGAGATGGCTAAGTTTGCTGATCCCCTTTTTGAGATCCCCCAGTCCCCTCCTCTCTGTTGCAACCATGGGTATTACCTTGATCCCGAGGAGACTGGAAAGCCTGTTGATATCTATTTCTATACCACGTTCTGTGGCCTCATCGTATATATTCAGGACAACCATAAAAGGGATACCCATATCTGCAAGCTGAAGGGTGATAAGAAGGCCCCTTTTGAGATTTTTGGCATCAATTACCTGAATAATCCCATGAGGTTTTTCTCTAAGAAGCATATCTCTTGTTACCCTTTCATCCTCGGACTGCGGGATGAGGCTGTTCACACCGGGGCTGTCTACGATAGATACCTCCTTCATTTTATGACCATCTATCTTCCCTGTCAGGGCAATCTTTCCCCTGGATATCTCCACAGTTGTTCCAGGATAATTAGATACATTCACATACCGCCCTGTAAGTAGACCGAATATAACGCTCTTCCCCACATTAGGATTCCCTATCAAGATAATTGACGGGGTGGATCCATCGCTATTTGTTTTTCTGTCATGATTTCTTTTTTTAATCATCTCTTGCACCTGAAAATACCTTATTATTCACTCTCTCCCTCTTTCACGGACAAACAAGTTTGTCCATGCCACCCACCCATAGAGACTCATTTCATGTATTACCTCAACCGCATCACTGTAGCACCGCAACACCGCAGCACTACTTTTCATCCCCCTTTGTGTCGATTTGTCGGCATGAATGTTTCACCTTTCTTGTTGCACCTTTTACAGAGACCATAGATATCAAGCCGATGTGTATATATAGAGAACTTATTTCTATCAGCTATCTCTTCCTGAAGCCTTTCTATCATAGGGTGCTCAAATTCGGTTATATCCCCGCACTCTGTACATATGAGGTGATCATGGTGGCTGTGATTAAAATCATGCTCATATCGGGTCTGTCCATCCCCGAATTGCCTCTCCTGGGCAAGTCCTGATTTAGATAGTAGGTGCAGGGTACGATAGACGGTTGCGAGCCCTATAGATGGATCTCTTTTGCTTACCTCTTTGTATAGCTCCTCAGCGCTGACATGACTCTCCATGGAGAGAAATGTCTCCAGGATAAACTGACGCTGCCTTGTAAGTCTCAATCTTTTGTGTGCTATGTAATGCTGAAGGATATCCTTTTCCTTTTTCATGCCATCCCCCTTTGATCTGATTGTTCTCAATCGTTTTGGATATCATACAAAAAAATTTGATAATGATAATAATTATCATAACAAACCTTGTAATTCTTGTCAAGATTTTTTACAGGAAACAAAAAAATCTTGACAAGAAGGGCCTAATTATATATCCTTTTGTTTAAACTGATTAATAACTGATAACTGATAACTGATATAGATAGATAGTATATTTTTTGTTATAAGTTATAAGTTACAAGTTATAAGTTAATTTTATGGAGGTACGACAGATGCATAATAAGATTACCATAGTTGGTGCAGGGCATGTAGGGGCCACTGCAGCACAGCTTGCAGCCTATAAGGAGATAGGGGATATCGTACTTATTGATATTGCTGAAGGTATTCCTCAGGGGAAAGGGCTTGATTTACAAGAGTCCGGTCCGGTGGAGTATTTTGATTCATCTATTATCGGTACTAATAATTATGAAGATACTGCTAATTCAGATGTGGTAGTTATCACAGCAGGTGTCCCCAGAAAACCGGGTATGAGCAGAGAGGATCTTCTCGATACCAATGTAAAAATTGTTAAGTCTGTTACAGAAGAGGTGGCAAAATACTCTCCTGAATCTATCATCATTGTGGTCTCTAACCCCCTTGATGCAATGGTTTATGTGACAAAAAAGGTTAGCGGTTTTCCCAAGAATCGGGTGATGGGGATGGCAGGTGTTCTCGATTCTGCCCGGTTCAGGGCATTTATAGCCATGGAGCTGAATGTCTCGATGGAAGATACCCATGCCATGGTACTTGGAACACATGGCGATTTAATGGTTCCTCTGCCAAGGTATTCGACTGTTAGCGGGATATCGATAACAGAATTATTATCAAAGGAGAAGATAGATAGTATAATCGAGAGGACACGAAAAGGTGGTGGAGAGATAGTTAGTTTACTAAAGGCAGGGAGTGCCTACTATGCGCCTGGCTCTGCTATTGTTCAGATGGTCGAGTCTATACTGAAAGACAAGAAGAGGATACTCCCCTGCGCTGCCTATCTAGAAGGAGAGTACGGGATCAATGGGATATTTATGGGTGTCCCTGTGAAATTGGGGAGAACGGGTGTGGAGGAGATAATAGAGATAGCCCTCACAGATGAGGAAAAGACGGCCTTTATGAAATCGGCTGATGCTGTTAGAGAGACTATTAAGAATCTATAAAGGTAAAGGTACGACTTCGCTTCGATCAATTAAAAGTGGGATTTGACAATGTCCTTGGCCCAAAAAACAGAAAAGAAATATACATACAAAGATTATCTTGAGTGGCCTGATGATGAAAGATGGGAATTGATTGATGGAGTAGCTTATAATATGACTCCGGCGCCACTTCCAAGACATCAAAGAATTGTTGGGATGTTTCACCATATTTTAATTAATAATCTCAAAGACAAACCCTGTATCCCTTTTATAGCTCCAACCGATGTGGTTTTATCTGAATATGATGTCGTGCAACCTGATGTCTTTGTTGTCTGCGATAAAAAAAAGATAACCAAAACCAATATCCAGGGCGCTCCCGATCTTGTTGTTGAAGTACTTTCTCCTTCTACTACACTCAAGGATAAGCGTGAAAAGAAGGCTTGTTTTGAGAAGTATGGAGTTAGGGAATATATAATAATTGATCCAATTGAGAATTATGTTGAGCGTTTTTATTTAGAAGATGATGGTAGCTTCAGTAAAGGTAATATCTTTGGACCTAAAGAGGTTTTGCCACTATCTTCTATAGAGGGGATAGAAATCTCTTTGTCTGAAGTGTTCTATGCGGAAGAGGAAGCAGAATAGGGAATACGGGCGGATTTGACAGTCTTTTTGATGTCTATAAGGTATAGCAAAGTAAGGATTTTTTAGAAATGACGGTCTTAACTGTTACTAAAAAAAAATATACATACGATGATTATTTAAAGACCCCGGATGATGAGAGGTATGAACTCATTGAAGGAGAACTACTGATGACCCCTGCGCCAAAGACTGAACATCAAAGGATTTCGAGAAAATTAGAGTTCAGAATGGTAACATTCGTAGAGGATAATGATCTCGGTGAGGTCTTTTATGCCCCTTGTGATGTTTGTCTGGATAAAGAGAATACTGTTCAACCTGACATACTTTTTGTCTCCAAAGAGAGGCTATATATTATAGAGGAAGACAATATAAAAGGCGCTCCTGATCTCGTTGTGGAGATAATTTCCGAGTCCACTGCATACAGGGATACCATACAGAAAAAAATGCTTTATGCGAGATTTGGTGTTAAAGAATATTGGATGGCGGCGCCCCGTGAAAAGATGATTGAGGTGTATTCCCTGGAAGAAAAAGGGTATCAGCTTGTAAAAACCTGTTTCTATAATGATACCCTCGAATCTCAGATACTGAAAGGGTTTAAGGTTGAATTAAAAGAGATTTTTTGAGCAATTGGAGATAATCTTGCGGGAGATAAATGTTAAGGAGATAACAGAGGCGGTAAAGAACCTCTGTATGGATGCTAATTACGAGCTCGGGGATGATGTCATGACAGCATTCCGCAGAGGGCTTGAGACAGAGGAGTCCCCGGCAGGGAGGGGAGTATTTGAGGCCCTGATAGAGAATGCAGAGATTGCAAGGAATGAGAGGATACCTATCTGCCAGGATACAGGATTCGCTGTCTTTTTTGTTGAGTTAGGGCAGGATGTCCATATAGTAGATGGACTACTTACCGATGCTATAAACGAGGGGGTAAGACAGGGGTATAGTGAGGGTTATTTAAGAAAGTCGATATGTGATCCATTTACGAGGAAGAATACAGGGGACAATACCCCTGCGGTTATAAATATAAATCTTGTTTCAGGGGATAGGCTCAAGATAATCGCTGCGCCAAAGGGTGGTGGCAGCACCAATATGAGCAGGGTAACTATGCTGAAACCGGCTGATGGTATAGAGGGTATAAAGAATTATGTGGTGCAGAGGGCGATAGAGGCCGGTTCAAACCCATGTCCTCCGGTGATAATCGGTGTTGGGATTGGAGGCACACTTGAATGGGCTCCCCTGATTGCAAAGAAGGCCTTACTACGCCCTCTTGGTACAACCAATCCGGACCCTCAATTAGCAGAGATAGAGGGGGATATACTTAAAAGGATTAATGATACAGGCATAGGTCCACAGGGATTTGGCGGGAGGATATATGCAATGGGTGTACATATTGAGAAGTTCCCCTGCCATATAGCCAGCCTTCCGCTCGCTGTGAATATCTGCTGCCATGCCAGCAGGCATAAGGAGATAATACTTTAGTTCACTTATTTTGAGGTAAAGGATGTCTGATATTATAAGATTGACCACGCCGTTATCTGACTCTGATGTCGGGGAATTAAAGGCAGGGGATCAGGTCTTAATAAATGGGATAGTTTATACTGCCAGGGATGCTGCTCATAAGAGGCTTATAGATCTCCTGGATCAGGGAAAGGAACTCCCATTCGATATCTCCGGACAGATCATCTACTATGTCGGACCTGCACCGGCAAGGCCGGGAAAGGTCATAGGTCCGGCCGGTCCCACAACCAGTTACAGAATGGATCCATATGCCCCCGGACTTATGGAGAGGGGATTAAAGGGTATGATCGGAAAGGGATCGAGATCGGGTGAGGTTATCGGGGCAATGAAGAGATACAGATGTGTCTATTTTGCTGCCATAGGAGGTGCTGCAGCGCTTATTGCCAGATCGATAAAGAAGGTGGATATTATTGCATATGAGGATCTGGGGACAGAGGCGATACGGAGGTTAGAGGTGGAGGATTTCAAGGCAGTAGTTGTGAATGATATCCACGGAAATGACCTTTATAAAGATGGCAAGGAGAGGTATTGCAGGGAATAATCCCCCTCACCTCAATCCTCTCCCCCCCGGGGAGAGGAAGTAATAATGGAAAAAATGTCAATCGTATAGAAGAAAGTTAGTGGGTTTAAGTTTATGTTACAACATGATGTAGTTATAGTCGGTTCCGGGCTTGCCGGTATGAGTGCTGCGCTTGAGATATGCGGGCAACTGGATGTTGCAATCATATCCAAGGTATATCCTACCCGTTCCCATTCTGGTGCGGCTCAGGGAGGGATTGCTGCATCTCTGGGTAATTCAGAGCCGGATAGTCAGGAAGAGCATATGTATGATACTGTCAAGGGAAGCGATTTTCTGGGCGATCAGGATGCTATAGAGATGTTCACCAGAGATGCCCCTGAAATAATTTACCAGCTTGAGCATATGGGATGTGTATTTAGCAGGACAGGGGAGGGGAAGATAGCCCAGAGGGCCTTTGGCGGACACTCCCATCCGAGGGCATGTTATGCTGCAGACAGGACAGGTCATGCCATTCTGCATGTACTTTATGAGCAGGTTATGAAACAGGGGAAGAGGATAAGTATCTATCCTGAGTGGTATCTTATGTCGTTAATAATCAGAGACAATGTATGCAGGGGCATAGTTATATATGATATACGCAGCGGTAATTTTGAGGTTATAAGGGCAAAAGGGGTGATATTTGCTACCGGAGGTTATGGAAGGGCATACAGGATAACATCTAATGCATTTGCTAATACAGGCGATGGGATTATTGCGGCCTTTAATGCAGGGGTCCCATTAGAGGATATGGAGTTTGTCCAGTTTCACCCAACCGGTCTGTTTGGTCAGGGGATACTGGTTTCAGAGGCTGCAAGAGGAGAGGGTGGTTATCTTATAAATGGCAAAGGGGAACGGTTTATGGAGAAATACGCCCCTGCCAAGATGGAGCTGGCGCCAAGGGATATTGTTTCCAGGTCAGAGCAGAGGGAAATCGATGAAGGAAGGGGTATAGATGGTAAGGATTATATCTATTTAGACCTCCGGCACCTGGGTAAAGAGAAGATAATGGAGAGGTTGCCGCAAGTAAGACAGCTCGGTATCGATTTTATAGGGATGGATTGCATTACCGATCCACTTCCGATACAGCCAACAGCCCACTACTCCATGGGAGGCATACCCACAGATAAAGATGGACATGTGATTATAGATGATAAGGGCACACAGTTGACAGGATTCTTTGCTGCCGGGGAATGCGCCTGTGTGTCTGTTCACGGTGCGAACAGGCTGGGGACAAACTCACTTTTAGATGCAGTGGTATTTGGAAAGAGGACAGGAATAGCTGCCCTTAAATTTGCAAAAGGGCCAAGGCTATCTGATATGAAGGAAGATGAGGTATTGGCGCCTGTCAAGGAGAGGATAAGTGCGGTATTCAGCAGCCCCGGCACCGAGAGCATCAATGATATAAGGGATGAGTTAAAAGAGAATATGATGTCTAATTGTGGTGTCTTCAGAGAGAAGGAAGGGCTTAACAAGGGACTGGAAAAGGTAAAGGAGTTGAGGGAGAGGTATAAGAATGGTAAGATTACGGACAAAAGTAAGCTCTTCAATAACGAACTCATTGAGGTATTAGAACTGGGCCATATGCTGGAATTTTCAGAGATCATTTTTAAAGGGGCAATAGCGAGAGAGGAGAGCAGGGGTGCCCACTCAAGAACAGATTTTCCGAAAAGGGATGACCGGAACTGGCTTAAACACACCCTTGCCTATTTGACAGAGGATGGTATAGAATTGAAGTACAAACCTGTGACTATCACAAAGTATCAGCCTGAGGAGAGGAAATATTAGAAGATGATTTTTTCTATTCAGAGATTTAATCCTGAGAAGGATACAAGCCCTTATTTTCAGGACTATGAATTTGAGATACCCAAAAGTGCCACCCTCCTCGATTGCATGAATCTTATTAAATGGACTCAGGATGGGACACTGACCCACCGTATGTCGTGCCGTAGTGCCATCTGCGGATCATGTGCTGTTAAGGTAAATGGTCATACCCTCCTTGCCTGCAAGACACAGGCGTCTAAGGTAATAAAGGATGGGAAGGTAAAGATAGAGCCCATGGGGAACATGGAGATCATAAAGGATCTGGTGGTCGATTTTGGTCAATTCTGGGAAAAGATAGAGAGGATAAAGCCATGGCTTGTGCCTGATGAGTCAGAAAAACCGGAGAAGGAGAGGTATCAGAGTATAGATGACTTCCGTAAGATAGATGCGGGCTCTACATGCATTATGTGCGCATCGTGCTATTCTGACTGCTGCAGCCTTGATGTGGACAAGGGCTTTTTGGGGCCCACATCCCTTGCAAAGGCACAGAGGTTTATTCATGATTCAAGGGATAGGGAGAGACTGAGCAGGACAGGGGAAATAAGCGATAAAGGAGGCATATGGGATTGCACACACTGTGGAGAGTGCTCTGAAAGGTGTCCCACAGAGGCAAAGCCCTTAGAGAGAATAACCTCTCTGAGAAGAACAGCTATTGCCTTAGGTATTACCAATAACATTGGTGCAAGACATGTAAAGGCATTTGTCGATTCGATTGCCCATAGCGGCAGGTTGAACGAAAATATACTTCCGATAAGGTCAATGGGACTTTTTAATATTTCAGGACTTATGAGCCTGATTCCGATCGGGATCAGAATGATGATGAGGCGTAAGAATCCACCTATTATCCACAAACCTATTGATGAGGCAGAGGATGTTAGAAGGATATTCAGGAAGTTGAGAAAGGGATAATTATGAGATATGCCTTGTTCACAGGGTGTGTTGCAAAGGGCGCTGCAAGGGAACTTTATAGCTCCACGATCAAGATGGCTGAATCGTTAGACATAAGCCTGGATGAGATGACCTCTGCGGCGTGCTGTGGTGCAGGGGTGATATCAGAGGAGAATGAGGTCCTCAGCGATTCTGTTAATGCCAGGACCTTTGCCATTGCCGAGGACAAGGGGCTTGACATCATGAACATCTGTGGTACATGTCATGGGGTTATGAAAAAGGCAGAACATAGTCTTAAGAAGGATAATAACCTCATGGATGAGGTAAACAAGGTCCTAAAGAGCGGGGGATATAGATATAGGGGCAGGGTAAAGATAAAACACCTCCTTAATATATTGGTGGAAGATTATGGCCTTGATAAGATAAAAGAGAAGGTTACAAAATCATTGAGGGGGTTGAAGATAGCCCCTTTTTATGGGTGTTATATAATAAGACCGTCCGAGCTTTCCGATCTGAATGATCCTGATAATCCAACAGCTATAGAGGATCTAATAACCGCCCTTGGTGGTGAGCCGGTTGATTATGAGGGAAAACTGAAATGCTGCGGATTCCCGTATGTAATGATGAATAAAGAGGGAGCCCTTACTATGGCAGGTAAGCACCTCTCTCAAGCAAAGGAGAAGGGTGCTGATTGTGTTGTTACCCCATGCCCCCTCTGTCACCTGAACCTGGACCCATACCAGCCTGAGATAGATAAGATAATAGGGAAGAGACTTAAGCTTCCTATCCTGCACCTTCCCCAGCTTGTAGGACTTGCCCTTGGAATCAAACCCAAAGTACTTGGTTTGAAAAAGCATATAATTCGAGCCAAGATCTTCCGTTAATGAAAAAAAGACCTTGACAAATGGTTTAAATCAAGAGTAAATTTGCTCATGATATTGAGCAAATTGTTATAAATGGGATAGGCGTATGTTTAAAAGACCGATTTATAAAATACTTGTTAAAAGACTTTTTGAGCCTCGCCGCTTTATTCAAGTTCTCGCAGGTCCCAGACAGACGGGTAAGACCACGTTGGCCCGCCAGGTGGCAACCGACCTTGACATGCCGAGCCATTATATTACAGCGGATGAACCTATGCTCAAAGACCTCTCCTGGATTGAGCAGCAATGGGAGGTTGCACGCACAAAAGCAAAGAGTGACAAAAAGAAAAAGGCATTGCTCATCCTTGATGAGATTCAAAAGATACCAGGCTGGTCTGAAACAGTTAAGAGGTTGTGGGATAATGATTCATTTTATGGATTAAATCTATATGTGATTGTATTAGGTTCGTCTCCTTTGCTTCTTCAACGAGGACTCACCGAGAGCCTCGCGGGTCGGTTTGAGATTATCCCAATCACTCATTGGTCATTTGCTGAAATGCAGGAGGCATTCGGATGGAAAATTGATCAGTATATCTTCTATGGAGGATATCCCGGAGCTGCCGGGCTGATCAATGATCATGAAAGATGGTCACGTTACATAATAGATTCACTTATAGAGACGACCATTTCGCGTGATATTCTCCTTATGACCAGAGTCGATAAACCAGCCTTACTGCGCCGTCTCTTTGAGTTAGGCTGTGTATATTCCGGACAGGTACTATCCTATCAGAAAATGCTTGGTCAACTTCAGGATGCTGGTAATACGACCACCCTTGCTCACTATCTGAATCTGCTCCAGGGAGCAGGTATCATAGCGGGTTTGCCGAAATATGCCGGTCAACGTGTTCGTCAAAAGGCATCGAGTCCCAAACTCCTGGTATTGAATACAGCCTTGATGACAGCCACATCACATCTTAGGTTAGAAGAGACAAAACAAGATACCGATTTGTGGGGACGCCTGGTCGAGTCTGCTGTTGGCGCAACCCTGTCAAACGGCCTTATGGGGAAAAATATCGATCTCTTTTATTGGTTCAGCCGGAATAGAGAAGTGGACTTTGTATTAAGCAGAGGGAAAAAGCTAGTTGCTATCGAGGTCAAAAGCGGACCACGAAAGACATCCCTGCCCGGTATTGAGGCGTTCTCCAGGGAATTCAAGGTAACAAAAAAATTGTTGGTTGGAGCAACCGGTATAAAGTTAGATGAATTTCTTCTTACCCCGCCAGAAGAGTGGCTGGATTGACCAATCAATAATATTCCAGGGACATTATCATGAAATCAAAAGATCACAAAGAAAGACTGCTGGTATTTTTGTCTGATATATATTATCGGCATCCATTTATCATCGTAATTATTGCCACAGCCTTATCTATACTTTCGATTCTCTACACCATAAACAACCTTGAATTTCAGACCGGCCGCAATGATCTCATCTCACAGGAGAATAGATACCATCAACTCTTTTTAAGGTTCAGGGAGGAGTTTGCAGATCTTGATGGGCTGGTGATAGTGATTGAGGGAAGGGATATGGAGAGGGCAAAGGAGTTTACAACACTCCTGGCCAGGAGATTGGAAGGGGATAAGGACCACTTTAAGGATGTATTCTATAAGATAGATACTGATTATTTTAAGGATAAAGCGCTCCTCTACCTCTCCTACGATGATCTGGTCGATCTCGGCAGGAAGATAAAAAATCATAAGGAATTTATAGAGAGATTATCCCGCTCCCCGGGGCTGAATGAACTTTTTGATTATATTAATGAGGAGATCAGTTCGGCAATGGTGAGTAGTATAATATCCGGTTTTCTGGGTGGTGATGATAAGGAGAAAAAGGATCCGGTGGATCTGACTCTGATTATCTCTATATTGGAGCAGATGACAGGAAGATTGGAGGAAACTGCACCATACTCCTCTCCGTGGGATAAATTTTTTGTTGACAAAGAAGATAAGATATCCGGGAGCGGATTTATTGTCTCGGACAATGAAAAACTCCTCTTTATAGTGGTCAATCCTGTTGAGGAGAAGGAGAGTTTTGCCATGGCCAGGGATTCTATAGATAGGGCAAGGGGGTATATAGCAGATATCCGTAAAGACTTTCCTGAGATCGATGCAGGGATATCAGGCAGCTCTGCATTATCCTCTGATGAGATGGTTACTACCCAGAGGGATGTTTTACTGGCATCGATTATCTCCCTTATAGGAGTGACACTATTATTTATTATCTCTTTCAGGGGATTTGTTAATCCGGTCCTTGCAGTGATGACCCTGATAATCGCGATATCATGGTCTCTCGGTCTTACTACGCTCACAGTAGGGCATCTTAATGTGATATCTGTTGTATTTGCAACTATCCTGATCGGGCTCTATCCTGATCGGGCTGGGCATAGACTTTGGCATACACCTGATCTCCCGTTATCAGGAAGAGATTGCATCAGGTAAGGGTCTGCTGGAATCCATAAGATCCACACTGGCACACACGGGAAAGGGGATAATTGCCGGTGCCATAACCACCGCTTTTGCCTTTTTTACTACCTTATTAGCCAATTTTAAGGGTATAGAAGAGCTTGGATTTATTGCAGGGACAGGGATACTAATGTGCCTGATAGCAATGATGACAGTTCTCCCTTCATTGATAGTGATAAATACAAAGTGGAAGGAGGAAAATATCCATCCTTCTCCCCGGGATGATAGGATGATAAAAAATCTTCAAGGATTGCCTTTGTGGAGAATTTTTTGAGATACCCTAAGGCCATTATCTTTTGCGGGGGGCTTTTATTTATTATATCACTTATCTCGGTCAGGGCAATAAGGTTTGATTACAATATACTAAACCTTCAGGCAGAGGGGACAGAATCTGTAGAGTATGAGAAGAAGATCTTCAAAAACTCCGAAAGGTCGAGCTGGTATAGCGTGGTTATTGCAGACTCCCTTGAGGAGGCCAGGATGAAGAAGGAGATGTTAGAGGGCCTTACCTCTGTTGAAAAGGTTGAGAGTATTATCTCTCTGATGCCTGAGGATCAGGATAAAAAAATTGAGTATATAAGGGATATAAAACCGCTTTTAGAGGGAATAACCCCTGAGAAAGGGAAATTGCAACCCCTTAATCTGGATGATCTGGTCTCTGTTCTCCAGAAGATAAGGTTCAAGATGAGAGAGGATAATGAGGATGCATGGGATCCCGGCAAGAAACCGTCATCTCAATCCATAAAGAGGGTCAGATATCTGATCTCTGATCTTCTCTCACAGCTTAAGGAAAAGGATAGGAATATCTCTATCCAGTATCTCTCGGCATTTCAGAAAGAGCTCTTCCTCGATTTCAATGACAAGATATCCACCCTTAAAGAGAATATGGACCCCTCACCTGTGACCATAGAGGATCTGCCCTCTCAATTGAAGAAGAGATTTATCGGGAATACAGGGAAATTTCTGTTGCAGATATTTTCCAGATATAACATCTGGGATCGTAAGCCGATGGATGAGTTTATCTCTGATATCAGGACAGTTGATCCTGATACGACAGGTTATGCTGTTCAGGCCTTTGAGTCGAGCAGGCTTATGAAGCAGGGGTATGAACGAGGGGGAATATATGCCTTGATTGCCATATTTATTTTTATGCTATATATTTTCAGGAGTATAAGATGGGCAATCCTTGCTATGGTCCCCCTTCTTGTTGGTAGTATCTGGATGATTGGCCTGATGCATATCTTTGACTTGAAATTCAATCTGGCGAATCTTATAGTACTCCCTTTGATCATTGGTATCGGGATAGATAATGGTATCCATATCGTTCACAGACACAGGGAGGGACAGGACAACAAAAAGGGGTCGGTAATCTCTACCAGCACCGGAAAGGCTGTGATACTTAGCTCCCTTACAACGATGATAGGATTCGGGAGTCTGATGATAGCTTCCCACAAAGGCATATTCAGTGTAGGTCTGCTCTTAACGCTCGGGGTCGGCAGTTGTCTCATAGCATCACTGACTGTGCTGCCAGCGCTCTTGAAACTCCAGCCGCCAGCTAAAGATAAGTTCTGAAAAGTAATTAATAATCATGAGTAAACCCCCAGCTCTGCTGGGGGACTCCCAGAGTTTGACATTTACGGGAATAAATGAAAGCCTCCATACTGTGAA
>QIDP01000039.1 GCA_003229375.1 Nitrospirota bacterium | reverse complement strand
CAACAATAACTACTATTATAGGGGGTTTTCATGCATAAGTCAATGTTTTTATTGACTTTTTATCTAATAATTTAAACAGGCTTTAATAGACAAGGGATAATTTTTACATTTTTAATTTTGATTTTTAATTTACTTTTGAATCGTTCAACTTTTTTACGAAAGAACCATCTTTTTATAATATCATTATCAGGGCTGGTTGTATATGCCGATTAATCAATAATGGTAGCCACTGCATATGCAGCAATCCCTTCACCTTTCCCTGTAAATCCCAATCCCTCGGTTGTTGTAGCCTTAACATTTACCTTTGATGAATCGATCTCAAGAACAAGAGAGATATTCTCTGCCATTGTAGGGATATAAGTAGCTAACTTAGGTGCTTCGGCCACTATGGTAGAATCTATGTTATTGACCTTAAAGCCCTTATTTTTGAGTATATCCAATACATTACCAAGTAACCTCATACTTGAGATATCTTCAAATTCAGGATCAGTATCAGGGAAATGCCCCCCTATATCCCCTGATGCTGCAGCCCCCAGAAGGGCATCACATATAGCATGTAACAGGACATCTGCATCAGAATGCCCCATTAATCCCTTTATATAAGGTATCTCAACGCCCCCTAAGACCAATTTCCTGTTATCAACAAGAGGATGTACATCATAACCAATCCCCATACGCATAAATCAATCCTCACAATTAAATTATGATTTCCTGGCTATTATCACCTGAATAAAAGTGTTTACCATATAATCAACCTTCTCTATAATAAATCCGGCCTTTTCAATCTCATCTTTTAATGTCCTTTTTATCATATCCCTTGCTGTTTCGGTCTCCATAAGCATAATAAAATTAAATATAAGATTCTTAAAAAACCCATTCGGTTTATTAAAATCTACTGCTATAAGTCTTCCTTCATGTTTCAATACCCTATATATCTCTTTGAGGGTATTTGATCGTCCTAAGCGGATCATCTCATGAAGGACAATAGACATATGAACCCTATCAAAATAATTATCTGAAGAGGGAATATTCTCAGCATTTGCCCTTATAAAAAAGAGGTTGTTAAATTTAAATTTGCTGAGGGCAATCTTCAGCATATTAGCAGACATGTCCACCCCAACGATCTTTCCTTTATCTCCTGCTTTTTCAGCAATTATTACTGCCGATGAGCCGGTCCCGCATCCCACATCAAGAACCTTATCACCGGTTCTTACATCTGCATCCTTTAATACTCTGTTCCTAAGTCTTCTCTCCCCACCTAAAAAAAGACTTAAGCATCGAATCACAGGATCATAAAACCTTGCGATCCTCTCAAATTCTTCACGATAATATCCTGAATTATCTTTGTTCATTCATAAATAGTATATACCAAAAAATAATATTATAAAATAAAAAATTAACTGTTTTTCAACTGCCATAAAACAAAAATTCCTTGACATTGAACATCTTATCATTATACTAAGGTTAGAAGGCCGGTATTAAAATATCAAAATAAACAATACTTCCTTGTCTATTCTGGCTTCCTCTGTTCGCACAAATAAAATGGAATTTTTATACAATGGACTTTAAAATGAGTTTACATAAGGAGGATAATCCTTATTTAAAGAAGATTATTATATCTGTCTTTGTACTCTTGTGCTTTGTGCTTCTGGAAGGCGGATTAATAAGTGCTGCTTTTTCAGAGTCAAACAATTTTACAGATATTATCCCATTGAGAGAAGATCTGTTTCCCACCTCTAATATTCTTGTTTTAGTAATTTTGTCATTCATTGCCGGTATACTAAGTTTCCTTTCCCCTTGTACCTTGCCCATATTACCTGCCTATTTTGCGGTTACACTTCAGGTAGGAAAAAAACGGATTGCAATGATGAGCATCTTCTTCTTTTTTGGACTTGCCTTTTTATTTGTGCTGATGGGGGCATCTGCCAGTTTTATCGGCTCATTTATCACTGAACATCTCTTTTCACTTACACGTATCTTAGGCATCATGGTGGGAATATTCGGATTAATGACATTAATAGGTAAGGGGTTTTCCGGAATGAAATTCTTAAGTAATAAGCCATCTGCAACATATCTCGGTTCCTTTATATTTGGTTCTACATTTGCCCTTGGATGGACACCATGTATAGGACCTGTACTTACGGGTATCCTGATACTTGCGGCAGTTGAAAAGACAGTTTATCAAGGCATGGGACTCCTTTTCGCGTATGCACTCGGTCTTGGGTCCCCGCTTATCATCATATCAACCTTTTTTGGAAGGTTGAGTAAAGATAGTCTGTTCTGGAAGATTCTGAGAGGAAAAGGATGGAGCTTTAAGATAGGCAAATGGTATCTCCACTTACATACCACAAATCTCTTTAGCGGAATCTTACTAATTGCACTGGGAATATTAATGAGCATGGGCTATCTAACTATTTTAAATAGTATTGTACCTGTAGAATTTTACATATGGATTGAGAGGATTGAAAGTAAATTGATTAAACTTTTTTAGGGCTCTCCCAAAAATAAGTTCGCTGTGGTCTTATAGCTTTATAATGCCTGAAATTAGTATCATTATCCCTGTTTATAATCGCCCCTTATTAGTGAAAGAGGCCATTGATTCAGTCCTGGTTCAGACTTATACTGATTTTGAATTGATCGTGGTAGATGACGGCTCAACAGATACCACTGCTGGTATCATCCAGAGATACATAGAGACATATAGCAATACGTCTGTACATCTGCGTTATATATACCAGCCCAACCTAGGAGTAAGCGCTGCCCGTAATAATGGAATAGATGCTGCTAATGGCGAGCTTATCACCTTCCTTGATTCAGATGACCTGTGGCAGCCAAATAAACTGAAAAGACAGATGGAGTTTTTTACATCTCATCCGGAGGCAAAGATCTGCTATACAGACGAAATCTGGATTCGGCATAACAAACGGGTCAATCCCTGCAAGGTGCATCAAAAATATTCAGGCCGCATATTTGAACACTGCCTGCCACGTTGCATTATTAGCCCTTCTTCGGTTATTATTAAAAGAGAGGTATTAGAGAAAGTGGGTCTGTTTGATGAATCGCTTCCGGCCTGCGAGGATTATGATCTATGGTTGCGGGTCGCAGAGAGATTTAAAGTAGATATTATCCCTGAACAACTGATAATCAAACGAAACGGCTATCCGGAGCAGCTTTCTCAGAAATACTGGGGTATGGATCGCTTTCGGGTACAGGCGCTGGAAAAACACATCAACAGCCCTTATCTTAATGAGAACGAACACAGGCTGCTTCTGGAACAATTGGTTAAAAAGTATTCTATTCTGGCCAATGGCAGCCACAAAAGAGGAAAGCAGGCAGAAACAGCTTTATACCGGCGTGAGGCTGAAAAATATCGTCATGCATAGAGAGTTTCAGCAGATCAGTTTAAAGGCAATAGATCAACAGGATGCTTATTTTAGATTTACCTTTGCCCCTGAGATAAAAGGGTTGATAACATCTATCAGGCAAGCAGGGCTGCTAACTCCTATCTTTTTAAGAACGCAAAGAAATAGTCTTCAGATAATTGCAGGTTTTCGCCGTATAGCAGCGGTTACTGAGTGCGGCCTTAATGAGGTTCCTGCATTCATCTATCATCATATCTCTGATAAGGAGGCCCTGCTGATATCAATGCATCAGAGTATCTTTGCCCGACCTCTAAACCTGATCGAGAAAGCCAATATCTTATCTAAATTCATGGGCATTGGATTATCACAGGAGGAGATCATAACTATAATCATGCCAGTAATGGGCATTGCCCCATCACCCAAGCTTTTACAAGATTATCCGGCCTTAAGGGATCTGCCGGATGAGGTTAAATATTATATAGTAGAAAATAATTTTGTCCTGATCAATGCCCTCAAATTCCTAAAATTCCCTCCCTCCCAATTACAAGTCCTTGTAAATTTTCTCAATAGGTATCATATGGGCAACAACCAGTTCAAGGAGATTATAACCCTGCTGTATGAGATTAGCCGGCGGGATGGAATTGGGATCAACACACTTCTCTCTAAGCAAGAAATAATAGATATAGAGAAAGATGATCGTCTTAGCCAGCCACAGAGGTTTGAGGCAGTAAAAAGGTTTCTCAAGTCCCGGAGACTGCCTCATCTCAGTAGAATGGAGGAGGAATTTGAAAAGGCTGTTAAAGAACTAAAGCTACCACCGTTTATCAGGATCTCCCCACCGTTGTTTTTTGAGGGGGATAGATATAAACTCGAGGCATCCTTCTCCTCTGAGAATGACATAAAAAAGATAATCGAAAGACTTCAATTATTAATCAGCATAAACCACTATTTCTGGTAGTGGAGCCTCTTGCAGGAGATAATTTAAATTGCCCCAAAAAGGAACCAGGGACAGGAAAAAACTCTTGACATTATCTGTTTTATTCCATAAATTACCTCAGTAATCTCTAATATTATAAAGCGGGACTTTTATGATAACTCACACCTTTATGTTTGTTAAACTCTTGTTCCGTGACATATTCTATGTCACAGCAGTCATTCTCCTTGTTTACGAATATGGCAGACAAAACATAAGAAATTATCATGAAAAAATAAAATTCTTCAAAACCAATACATATTTATGGTTTCTGCAATGTATCTGTCTGATTATAGCGATTTCACAAGAGGAGATATGGGACTATTATGTGTTAACTTACGGATGTGATGTTTCTCAAATATATTCTCAGCAGGAACTCTGGTTAGTCCTTGCTGTTTACATGGCAATATTTACTACTACCCTATTAATTCCTTTCTTTATTTATAGAACCGAAAATTTGTCTGGAGAACAAAAAATGATATGTTTATTAATCTCCTTTGTTGTAATTATTGTCTTTCTTGTAGGAAAAAGAGCGGTTTTTCTTAAGTTCGTTTTTAAAACAATGCTAAATATGTAAAGATCATATATGTTTTAGTTTTTGCGTAGACGTTGATTGAGTCGATTTTCAATAATCTTGTCTTTTGAGAAACGGGCAAGCTTCAGCCGTTCCCGGACCGTCTCTAACATAGCATCTGCCGGCACAAGTCCCACGATCTCGCTTTCTACTATCTCTACTCCTGCCTCTTCTGCCTGCCTGCTGATCTCTTTAAATACTATCTCGATCGAAGTGTGGGTATAGTTGACAAGATTCATGGAGACCTGGACCATCCTTTGCTCAGCCAACTTAAAGCCCATTGCCTTGACAGATTTGAACCCGCCTGAGGATTCACGAATCGATTTTGCAATCCTCTTTGCAATATCTATATCTTCGGTCGCGAGATTGACATTATAGGCAATAAGGAAAGAGCGGGCACCAATGACTGTAGCGCCAGCGGTCTCATGAATCCTATTTGGCCCATAATCAGGTATCCTTTCAGGATTTTTGCCTAATTCCTTCTTCAGCCCCTCGAATTCACCTTTGCGTATCCTTGCGAGGTCCCTACGCTCAGGGCTTCTGGCAGCCCCCCCGTAAAGATAGACAGGAATCCCAAGTTCTTTGCCCACACGCTCTCCGAGATCTTCGGCAAGTATCACACATTCTGCGATAGTTGTATTCCTCAATGGAATAAAGGGTAGTACATCGGTTGCACCTATACGCGGATGTTCTCCCTTATGTTCATTCATATTGATGAGTTCAGCGGCCCTCTTGATTGCCAGGAATGCTCCTTCTCCGGCCTCTTGTGGCGGGGCCACAAAGGTTAAAACCGATCGGTTATGGTCAACATCCACCTTGTCCAGCAGGATAACACCGGGAATTGATTCAATCTCTGATGCGATAGAGGCAATTACCTCCGGCCGCCTTCCTTCACTGAAATTGGGAACACATTCTACCAGTTTTTCCACTCTGTTCTGCTCCTTAGGGCTTGCCCAAAAATAACTTATACTGAATCCTATTATACTAAAAGGAAAATGATTTGGATAGAGATGAGAGTTTTTCTACAGCCTCTCCAGATGCGATCCTTTTCTCCTGTTTATAACAAAATCCTCAACTAGCCAACAAGAAGCCCGGCAGTTTTTTGTTAATGTGTCAGCCATTATTATTTTTAGCCTTTTAACTGAGAATAGTTTCCCTAAATCATACATTTATTTGTTGTTTGCTAAGGTAATTTATGTTAGCTTAACTATAGACCATCCATTAATGGATGGACACTAACTAAATCAATATATTTTTTCAGAAAGGAGAAACAATGTCACAGGCAAAGATAGGAGATAAAGTGAAGATTCATTATACCGGATCTTTAAAGGATGGTAAGATTTTTGACTCATCGGAAGGAAAAGAACCACTTGGATTTACTATCGGAGAAAAAATGGTAATACCAGGTTTTGAGAATGCAGTAATAGGAATGACTGCAGGTGAAACAAAAAAAGTCTCTCTATCTCCAGGAGATGCCTATGGTGATCACCAGAAAAACCTTGTAGTTGTTGTTGAAAGATCACAACTCCCCTCTAATATTGATCCTAAAGTAGGAATGATACTACATGCTCAAACAAATGATGGAAGGAACTCTGATGTAACTATAACAGATATTACTGATGAATCAGTCACCCTTGATGCCAATCACCCTATAGCAGGACAAGAACTCATTTTTGACCTTGAACTTGTAGAAATAGCTTAAGAAGAGAATCTTTGTCCAAAGCTGAGTACATCCATTGGACAAACCGTGACACAAATTCCACAACCTATACAGGAGCTGTTAGTGTTATCCAGTACCTGCTGTTTCAAGGAAAAGCTCATTACATCGATTCCAATTTGACAGTTTCGCGAACATTCGCTACAGGCAATGCATTTTTGGTTAGCATTTATTCTAAATCTTCCGATACCAAGTTTGGTAAAGAGCTTTGAAGTAAGATGCATCAATTTAGCCAAGGGACACCAATAGCGGCACCATACCTTCCCGCCAAGGAGTTGATTTGCTTGTCTTTGCATCAAAGTAGCCGTTGGATTGTTCTAACTTCTCTAGTGGTTCCATCATCCGGACATCCAATTGATTCTCTTCGATGATCTGATGCCATCGTTTAATCAAATTTTCCTTGGTAGCTCCGTCCAGCCAGAGCTTTCCTTTTGGGGGCCTTTCATCAGGCTCAGCATAGACCCATTTTCCCTCAGGAAAATTCTCAATGGTATTGGCGACTTTGTTCTTTTCTATGACCATGCATCTTAACCCCTTTTCCTTGGCTGTCAAAGCGGCATTGAGTCCAGCAGCGCCTGCCCCTGCAACAATGAGATCATAAACATGGGGATCGCTTCCCTTAGCTCCTGGTAAAGAAGCAATATGTTCTACCACATTATATCCCTGCTCCATAGCTAATTTAATAACTGGTGCTCCTGCTAAATCGCCAATAATGTAAACACCAGGAATATTGCTCTCATTATTCTTTTTAATTTGAGGACGCTCCATGTTCCGGGATCCTGAACTCAAAATTCCTTCAATCCTTTTTTTCAATTCCTTGAACATATGCCCCTCTTTCATCTGAAAATACCCTCTTACCTCTTGTGATTTTCGATTTGTTCACCTAAAAAATACCCACTCACACTAACCCTTCACGGACAAACAAGTTTGTCCATGCCACCCACCCATAGAGACTCATTTTATGTATTTCCCCAACCGCAACACCGCGGCACTGCTTTTCCTTCCCCTTTGTACCGTTGATGGCATGAGGGTTTCCTAAAGCGCCCGATCCACTTCTGATTCTGACTGAGATAATAGGGGTCGCCCACACCCCAAACACCTTTTAGCCGAAGGGTGGTTCTCGTTTCCACATTCAGAACAGATGATTGGTTGCATAGTGGTAGGCACCTTTCGCAGTCCTTTTGGTATACCTGCCCCACCTTTTGATTTTTTAGTGAGAAGGATGAGGTATCCAAATGCATTTGCCAGTAAACCTGCAAAGAACCATGGCGTGGGTGATATACCCTTTGTGACTGCTGTATGTGCTGTTAGTGCAGCAAAAATCAGGCCTAACATGACATATAAACCCAAGAAAAACCATCCTAAAGCAAGTTGTCCACTTGTCTTCATTTCCTCAGTAAATAGCGCCCCTTTTGGCTGTACTCTGGCAAAATATTTTTCTGGATTTTCTAAAAATATCTTTAAGGCTTCTTTTTTAAGGGGAACCCGACGACCACTTATCAGCAAGCAAATATCCTTTTTGGGGTCAAGGGGTTTGCCTGATACTGTACAGTGGTCACCAGGATGCACTTCCACCACAGTATAAGGAATCTTCAAAGCATCAGAAGGATTGGTACCTTCTGTCATTTGACGAGGATCAGCAAGCACCACGGAGGAAAGGCAAATCATTAAACAAAACCCCAAAGCCATTTTTAGATACCAATTCCCAACCATTTTCTTTCCTTCTGAGCTCACTTTTACATCAAGCAACAAGGCAGAATAATACTCCGCTCACATATCATTTTATCGGAAAGAGGAGGTTAAGTGTTATGTGGCCTTTAAGAAAAATTGTAACTGTTTGTAAATGCAAGAGGTCATTTTGCAATCCAATCCCAAAACCGGCAAAACCTCTTGTAGTGTAGACCTATTAGGTGCTATTGTTGTTTTTTAAGGACTTAGGGATGTGCACCCCCCTGAATCGCGAAAGTCGGGTTAATTCCCAACACAAAAATTAAAGCATCTCTTGGGCCCGTTTTTTGTAGAGCAGATGGTAGAGGGTCTGTGAGTAGAGCTTCATCTTCTTCTTCTCTTTGCTCGAGACCGAGTAGCGCCAGAAGCCGTAGAGTTTGGTCAGTTTCAGTAGTTTGTCGCTGTAATGCCTCCAGGTAAATCTTTCCTGTACCCTTTTGATAGCGTTGGTCGAGATAATGTCCCAGGTGAGCGGTACTTCCCCGTTCTTTTGCAAAAAACCGATCAGTTGGTCTCGAACAAGATCGTGCCGCGTGGGATTGATCAGGAGCCCGCTGATTCCATGTCTGATGATCTCCGAGGGGCCTCCGAATTGTGTAGCAAAGACCGGAAGGCCGGAGGACATGGCTTCAAGCACGGTCAAACCGAAGGCCTCAAAAAGGGCGGGCTGTACAAAAACCCCCTTGAGGTCGGCGATCAGTCGGTAGATCTCGCCGGTATCTTCTTTGGGAAACTGCATCCCCAGCCATCGGATTTTTCCCTGAAGGTCGTTCTCCTCGATCAGGCGGTGCATCCGACAGATTTCCTCTTTCTCCTCCGGATCTTCGGTCTGGTCCGGGTCCACCTTGCCGGCGATGACGATAAAGTTGCATCGATTATGGATCTCCGGGTATTTGGCAAAACATTCCAACAGCCCTGCGATATTTTTGATCTTGTCCAGGCGTGCCATGGTAAAGATCGGCGTTTTTTTCGGATCCTCTAATGTCCCGAAAATATTTCCTCCTTGATCGAAGAGCAAGAGCTCCCTGATCGCCTCGGTCTTCTCTTTATCCCTTTTCTTTTTTTCGAAGTAAGGGAAGTAGATGCTTTCATCCACTCCAGGAGAGATCACATTGAATTTGGGATGAAAGAGGTTGATCCCTCCCTCTACCTGGCATAAACCGGGCATGGAATAGTAATGATACGATTCATATTGCCCCCGGATGTAAGAAGTCCCGGCGATCTCCTGGAAGGTGCTGGTGATGATGAAATCCGCCATGTTCATGGAGAGGAGGTCTGCCGTAAATTGAAGGGAGAAGTGGTATTCTTCCTCCATATCCTTCCAGTACAGGTCGGAGAAGAGATACTTGGTCTTCTCCAGGGCATGTGCGATATTGCATTGAATCACCCCGGTCTCTTCGGAAAGGAGGGAGGCCACAAGGTTCCCGTCCGAGTAGTTCCCTATGAGCAGGTCCGGTTGCCTTCCCAGTTCCTCGTCAAGAGCTTCTTTGACATCATAAGTGAACCTTTCCAGGTAAGGCCAGACCCAAAATCTTGAAATCCAGTAATCAATCACCTCTCCCTTCTCGTCCCGGAAGGGGACACGAAGGATCCGGCAGTTTTTGGTCCCGTGGATCTTTTCGAGGCGGACGTGACAGGTGGTGTCTTCGCTGTTCGGAATCAGGCGGGTGACAACCATTATTTGAGGCTCGATGTCCAACCCCGACAAACGGAGATTTTCAGCAAGGTAGGTCTCCAGCGCCTTGACCTGATCCAGGATGTAGACGACCTGTCCACCGGTGTCCGGTCTCCCCAGGACGTTCTCCTGGCCGAAGAAGCCGTGGGGGGAAATCACGGCGACCTTGGAGACCATGGGAATCCTGGAGATAAAGTTTTCAAGGGTGTGACTGTCCGGCGCTTCGTAAAGATCGAGGAGGAGTTGCATGGTTTCCAGTACCCGGTTGCGGGTATCTCCCCACCCGTCTTCAAACCCCATATTCTTGAGTTCACGTACGATCTCCTGAAAAGGCAATGCACACTCTATGTCTCCCAGCCATTCTACGGCGCGGTCAAGCCGTTCAATCAACAGTTCGTGGGTCCTGATTTTGGAGCCGTTGACCAGGAGTTGCTTGCCTCCGAGACAGTGAATTTTCAGGAACTCAAAGAGGATATTGTGCCACTTATCGGGATTTTGAAAGATGCTGCTCGACATGTGCCGGTTCAGGAATTCGATCCCTTTGCCCAGGTTTTTGGGGTCGCGGATCAAAGGGGAGTAATCGTAGAAGGGCATAAAATTGATTTTGAGCTTATTCCCCAGATAGCCGTTGGACTGCAAGGCAAACGCGTCCCGGAACTCGAGAAATTCTTCGGTGGAAATCTGTTCGAGCTTGTTAACGCTTCCATCGGAGAAAGAGATCTTGTAAATCCTGTCCTTGCCCATGCGGTAACGGTGGATGATGACGGCAGAGTCCTCAAAGAAGATGATCTCCTGCACCTTGTTCAAAAAGGTGCCCATGGAGGAGGGTTTCAAACATTCCGCGTCCATGGTGCGTCCATCTTGAAACTCCTCGAGGGCAAGGAGGATGTCGTTCCGAAGCAGATATCTCTCTGTGCCCTGAGACAATTTCATCAGAAAGGCGCAGAGGGGCTTGACCTCGCTTTTATCAATCAGATCCATCCACTGAATCATATTCATGCATTGATCTCCAGAAACTTATAATGTGCAATGCCATCCAGGATGCCCGCGGTATAATCCTCTTCTGAAAAGTAGACGTTCCGGGCGCCCTTCAGGTGATTCAATTCTTCGCTGTGATTTCCCACGACCACGGCAGACATCTCGCCCTTGAGCATCTCTTCGTCGTTGCCCGAATCCCCGGAAACGATAATATTGCTCAACGGGGTGTTCCATTTGTAGGCCAGGTATCGGATCGCCTTGCCTTTTGAGGCCCGGTAGGGGAGGATGTCGATATACTGATGATGGGAATAGATCAGGTTGTATCGGCACCTGTTTTCGCTTAACAGGGCATGGATGTCCGCCAGGGTATCCTGCATGTTCATGTTTGCGCCGTCGATATAATAGCTTAATTTAAACTTGCGCTGTGTCTCGCCTTCCTGTATTTCAAGAAAGCCGAGAGAACTCAGGAGCGTCTCGATTTTTTCCCGATGCCACTTCGAAGAGATATGGGTTTCCCACCCTTTGTCCGGGACAAGGCCTTTTCCGTAATAGATCTCCGCACCCACAGAGGAGATGATGACATCCGGAGTGGGAACATGGTTCTCCTCCAAAACCTCGATCGCGGAGTCCACGGTACGCCCCGTGGCAATGCCGAACCCAACAAAATTCTTGTTTTCCTCCAGGAGCTGCATCAGTGTCTCCAGTGCGCTATCATCGCCCAGCAGGGTGTTGTCAATGTCAGTAATAATAAACTTGTCCAACCGGTTCAGACGTCGACCGATGGGGTCGGCACTGGCCATCTCAAACCGTTCCTTCTGCCAGCCCGAGAGCATGGTTTTAATATTTTTCATGTAGGCCTTGCTATGGGCATTCCAGGAATAGTGAAGGCGGACATTGTTAATGCCGTTGGTGGAATACTTTTTCCAGAGATCGGGATCGACCAAAATTTTCTTGAGGGCCCGGCTGATCTCCTTGGAATTCGTGATATCCACTACAACCCCGTTACGGCAATTCTTGACGATATCGTTCGGGCCCCCGTTACGGGTCGCCACAATGGGGAGGCCGCAGGAGGCCGCTTCAAGAAGGGTCAGACCGAAGGGCTCAATCAAGGCCGGATTCACAAAGACCCCTTTCTTGCCGGCGGCGATACGATAGAGTTCAGGGACCTCGTATTCGAAATCGTGTTGTTTGGGGATGGCCAGTTTGCCGTAAAGATCGAATTTGTCCATCAAAAGGAGGATCTCGGTCAAAACCTCTCTTTCGTTCTCCTCCATCTTGGTGATGTCCTTTCGGATCCCGGCAAAGACGGCGAGGTTCGCTATGGCCTGCAGTTCTTTGTCTTCGCCGTAGGACGAGATCAGGCCGTTTATGTTCTTTCTTTTTTCCGGACGGCTCAAAGCCAGGATCAACGGTTTCTCCGGATTGATGAAGAAGCGTTCCATGTTGGAAGAGATCGACATAATGGCCTGTTTGTGAATTTCATCCAGATCCCCCTCCTTGAGGAGGTCGTCATAATAAGGATGGAACTTGGTCAGGTCGATCCCCGGAGGGATGACCTCATAGGCAGGCATCTCATGATTGCTGTAGAGCCCATACTGTTTTTCCACCTCCTGGTGTGTGGAGGTAATGATCAGATCCGCATTCTTCAGGATCTCTTCTTCCATGGAGATTCGATGGTCAATGCGAAAACGCTTTTTCATTAGATCTTCGGACATCCCGCTCTCCAAGAGACGCCGCTTCTTGTCTCGGCCCAGGGAATGGCCGGTGAAGATAAAGGGGACCCCTAACAGGTTGGAAAGCTCCATCGCGATCGTACCCGCATCGGCATAGTGTCCGTGAATTACATCAGGAAGATTGCGCTCACTCTTCAGGAAACGGAGCGTCTTGTCCACATATTCATCCAGGAAGGGCCAGAGAAGCTCCTTCCGAATATAGCGTGTGCCGCCGCACTGGATACGGACAATCCGGACCTTGTCGGAAAGCGGTTCGATGGGCCGGCCATAATCATGGGAAATCCTTTTGTCCTTGATCAGCCGGGTAAAGAGGTCCACCTTCTTCACCTTTGGGCTCTTGCCCAAGACCTTGGCAAGCTCCAGAACATACTGGATCTGCCCTCCGGTATCGGCATCGCGGCCCATCTCCAGGTTGTTTCCCCTGATCAGCCCGTGAAGACTGGTCATCATAATATACAATCCGTCAGTACCCATTTCCCCCCTCCGTTATCCATGGCAGATAAGGGTCGTAAAAAGCCGCTTCATCCGGAATTGCTCCTTGCAACGCACAGACCGCCCCGGCAAATTCCGTGGCCCGATCGAGGATCGTCTCCGGGGACCAACCACTCAGGACGCCGAGCGCCAGCACAGCCGTATACGCATCCCCGGCTCCCACTGTATCGACCACACTCTGCTTGGGGACCTTGTCCGCAGTAAACCTTCCGGAGCTGTGAAAAAGTTCGCTTCCTTGCGCTCCCTTTGTCAGGCAGACCCACCCCACATCGTACCGCTCCATCAAGAAATCAACAAATGATTCGTCCGATCCTTGCTTCCGGAAAAGGGATTTGCATATTTGCAACTCATCGTTGTTTAATTTAACCAGGTTGCAAGCCGTCAAGGAGCGCTCCAGAATCTCCACGGAAAAATAGTTCTGCCTCAAGTTCATATCGTATAAGCCTGTGGCGCCCTTGTTTTGAGACAGAACCTTTTCCAGGGTAGACCGGGAAACCGCATTTCTCTGAGCCAGAGTGCCGAAGTAGATCAATGCCGGGCCTCCGTTGGTCGCCGCCTCAACGGCGCTGTCATACTCGATAAAGTCGTATGCCGCATCTTCTACAATATCAAAGTCAGGAACTCCCTTTGCATCAACCTCGACAAGGACTCTGCCGGTTATGTGCCCGGAATCATGCTGTATGACGCCTGAATCCAGACGATTCTTGAGAAAATCAAGGATTTCTCGTCCATCGGCATCCTCACCCACCCGGCTGATTAGGGTTGCAGGAAAGCCAAAAGCATACATATGATAAGCAAAATTGAAAGGCGCTCCCCCCAGCCGCCGATAAGAGGGAAAGATATCATAGAGTATTTCACCAAAACTCAGAATCTGTTGTTGCATGGTTGTGTCCAAAACGACATGAAATGCATTGAAATTATTAAAAATAATAGCATAGGAAAGTATAAAATACAACTATGCCTGCACAAAAGTATAGCCTGCAAGCCATGTGTGGCCTTGAGCCATCGAACATCATGGCCCATCAAGAGATCTATCTTCGTAACCTATTGTATATAACATCATTCCCATCTTTTAAGCATATCCTCAATTTTTCTTTTGATGAGTAAAAGATTACCAAAAAAGGCAGAGAAAGTCATTATGAAAATGGTGGCCTTAATATCTACTTTGAGCAAACCCTAAGGAGAAAAAATCTTGACAAGATAAATCAAAAGGAGTATTTAGTGGTATAAATAATCTTAAGAGGAGGGAATATTATGAAAAATATTATAAAAGGAGGTAATGAAATGAGACAACCGAATAGGAAACAATACTTTCTTCTCATTTACATCAGTTGGTTCATTTTAATCCTACCTTCGATCATCTGGGCAGATGTCGAACATTTAAAGTTCCAGGCTGAAGGAAACTATTTGGTCATGGAAGCATTGGACGACGACCTGATTCACTTCGAATATGGAAGAGGTTCTGGCCCCAGCACTGACAAGCCAATTAAAACAACGGACATGGTGTGTAATAAAGACGATCAAGTTCCTTCTGTAGTGTGTAAAACTGATTTTTCAGGCCCAACAGAGTTTAGTGACAAAGGAAGTGGGGTTATAGAAACGAAAGACATTCGATTAGAAATCAACACAAGCAACCTGTTTGTAACAATAATCGATAAAACCAAAAACAACTTGCAGTTGACCACTATCAGGCATTTGAATCTTCACCAGAATTTTAAAGGATTGATCGCAACCCGAAGCGAGGAGCTGGATGTATATGGTCTTGGACAGCAGTTTGTAGAACCAGGCAGAAGTGACATTGATTGGGATGGGAGGGTACGTGAAGGAGGAGACTTTGGCAACATTATGGCAAGTTTTAACGAAGGGGCTAATGGGAATACTCAGATCCCAATCATGTACGCAGTTAATGGAGCAAGCTTTGAAAATTATGCCCTGTTCCTGGATAACAAATATAAACAGAGATGGGACTTTACCAGCACCTCACAATGGAAAGTGGAGATGTTCGGGGATCAGATAAGGTTTTATATTATGACCGGCCCTGATCTGCAGGATCTAAGAAAGGATTATATGGAACTGGTAGGTCATCCCCTTGTCCCGCCCAAGAAGATGTTTGGATTATGGGTATCCGAATATGGCTATGATAACTGGTCTGAATTAGATATTAAGCTCAATACATTACGTAAAAACAGATTTCCTCTGGATGGGTTTGTGCTGGACTTACAATGGTTTGGAGGGATAACTGACTGTTCAGACAATACCAAAATGGGTTCACTGACTTTTGACGAGGAAAATTTTCCAAATCCCGGGGGAAAAATCAGTAATTTGAAGGACAATGAAGGTATCGGAATCATGTTAATCGAAGAGGCCTATGTGGGCAAGGCTCTTCCTGAGCATGCTGATCTTAATAGTCGTGGATGTCTGGTGAAAGATCGTCCTGGAGGTACTGACCCAACCTACTTGAATAGTAACTGCTGGTGGGGGAAAGGCGGGATGATAGATTACACTAATGATTCTTGCAGCGACTACTGGCATGACAACAAACGGCAACCCCTGATAGATAAGGGGATCATTGGTCACTGGACCGATCTTGGAGAGCCCGAGATGTTTAATCCAGGCAGTGGATATAGCGTTGGAACCCACACTGATGCCCACAATATTTTTAACTTTAGATGGATTCGTGGGATCTATAAGGGTTATGTCAGTAAAAATGAAGACCAAAGACCTTTTATGATGTCGCGGTCTGGTAATGCTGGTATCCAGCGCTTTGGAGCAGCAATGTGGTCAGGAGACATAGCATCCAGATTGAGCAGTCTGGCTGCTCACGCTGCTAATCAAATGCACATGTCCTTCTCTGGAATCGATTATTATGGTGCAGATATAGGGGGATTTCATCGTAACCTGGAAGGTGATCTGAATGAGATGTATACTCAATGGTATGGCTATGGAATGATGTTCGACATCCCGGGCAGACCTCACGTTGAAAACTTATGTAACTGTAAAGAAACCGCTCCAGACCGAATAGGAGATCTCAAAAGCAACCTTGAAAATACACGTTTGAGATATAGATTAGCTCCCTATTTATATTCACTTGCACACCGTGCTTATCTTTTTGGTGAACCATTGATGCCGCCTCTGGTATTTTACTACCAGGATGACAATAATGTACGGAACATGGGCCATGAAAAAATGATCGGTCGTGATTTATTAGCTGCCATTGTTGCAAATCATGGCGAAGTAGAACGTGATGTATACCTGCCTGAAGGTACATGGATTGATTACTACACGAATCAGAGGATCAACAGCAGAGAACAATGGATAACTAATGTTCCCATGTTCCACAACGGCATATTTAGACTTCCTCTGTATGCCCGTGAAGGCGCGATTATACCATTGATGTTCGTGGATGAGAAAACTATGAATGTTAAGGGCAAAAGAAGCGATGGTAGTGTACATGATGAATTTATCGTAAAAATATTCGTTTTCGATGTTGATGCAACAAGTGAATTTACCTTATATGAAGATGATGGAGAAACTATCGAATATCAAAATGGAAAAATTCGAACTACCAAAATTTCTCAAAAAAGAATAGGCAACAATGTTACAGTAACAGTACATGGCTCTTCCGGTACATATGATGGCGCACCTGACTCACGGAACAATTTGACCGAACTTATAGTAGACAATCGTGTTCGAGCCACAAATGTGACTCTGAACAGTGAAGATTTAACCGAATACGCGACACTTAATGATTTTAATATAGCAGATTCCGGTTGGATCAATTCAGGAAATAACACTATAAAGGCCAAATCAGGCGTCATGACAGTGGGTAGTCTCAAGGAATTCATTTTTACACTTGTCGAGAGTTCCTGTGAAAGTGAATTCAGTTCTATCTCAGTACCAGGTGAAGGCAATGATTGGAACCCTGCTGATCCAGACAGAACCTTATCCTGTGAAGAAGGAAAGATCTGGACAGGCCGGATAATGACGTGCAATGAGGAATACAAATTTGCTGCTGATGGTTCGTGGAAGGTAAATTGGGGTTCTGATGGTAAACAAGATGGACCAAATTTCATGCCGCTTAAAGATGCAGGCATATACGATGTAACTTTTAACGAAAATGACCCGTCAAATCCTGTCTTCACTCCGGTGAATATAGAGCCAACCACCTGTAGTGTATCAGCTAAATTCATCTGCGACAATGGGCATACTACATTTGGCACCAGCGTGTATGCGCTTGGCAGTATTCCTGAATTAGGTACCTGGAAAGCCGAGAATGCGGTAAGATTAGATCCTGATGGTCCTTATCCAGGATGGACAGGGATTATCAAGAATTTGCCGTCAAATACAAAAATAGAATGGAAATGTGTGAAACGTCTGGAAAGCGGTGGTTCAGTGTTAGAATGGGAACCTAATGAAAATAATACTTTCACTTCCCCGGCTTCGGGCAGTGCAGGGGAACAAAAAGGCTCATTTTAAGCCATCATCTTTCTTTAAATGATTTGTCTGCTGATTGTTTTTTTAGGGAAAGGGAAATTCTTCTCCTTTTCAGGTCCACATCCAGTACGGTGACGGTCACTTTCTGATGGACCTTAACCACCTCATTGGGATTTTTTACAAAGCTATCTGAAAGTTGGCTGATATGTATCAGGCCGTCCTGGTGCACCCCTATATCCACAAAGGAACCAAATGCGGTTATGTTGGTTACAACTCCCGGGAGTTTCATGCCCGGCCTGACATCCTCGATCTTTTCAATCCCTTCTGCAAAACTAAAGGCTTCAAATTTCTCTCGCGGGTCCCGGCCCGGTTTTGCCAACTCTTTCAGGATATCATTTAATGTTGGCAGGCCCACTCTGTCTGTTACATATTTTGTAAGGTCTATCCTGTTACGGAGCGCCTCATCCTGTATTAAATCAGGGACTGAACATCCCAGGTCCCTGGCTATGGCATCTACAAGATGATAACTCTCAGGATGGACAGCGCTTGCATCAAGTGGATTTTCTCCATCCCTGATACGCAGAAAGCCTGCTGCCTGTTCAAATGCCTTTGGCCCCAATTTAGACACCTTATTTAGTTCCTTCCTGGATCGAAAAGGGCCGTGTTCATTTCGATATTCAACGATGTTTCCGGCGAGCTGGGGGCCCAAACCGGAGACATACATAAGCAACTGCTTGCTGGCTGTATTGACCTCAACGCCAACACCATTTACACAACTGATGACCACGTCATCCAGACTGCGCTTCAATGCCCCCTGATCCACATCGTGCTGGTATTGTCCCACTCCAATGGATTTGGGGTCTATCTTTACCAGCTCTGAGAGGGGGTCCATCAAACGTCTGCCGATGGATACAGATCCACGTACTGTTACGTCCCGGTCAGGGAATTCTTCCCGTGCCGTATCTGACGCGGAATAGACAGATGCCCCGCTCTCATTCACCATCACTATCTGGATCTCTCCAGGCAGGTCGAGCTTTCTGATAAAGGCCTCTGTCTCCCTTCCGGCAGTACCGTTTCCTATTGCAATTGCCTCTACCTTAAACCTTTCACAGAGATTTATAATCCTTGCAGCAGATTCTGATGAGCCTTTCTCAGACTGATGGAGATATATGGTCTCTGTATGTATGAGTTTTCCCTGCCTGTCCAGACAGACCACCTTGCATCCCGTGCGAAACCCGGGGTCAATGGCAAGGACGTTTTTCTGTCCAAGTGGCGGCGCAAGCAGGAGTTGACGGAGATTTTCAGCAAAGACCCTGATCGCTGCTTCATCTGCACGTTTTTTTGCGGCCAGGCGTATCTCTGTTTCCATGGATATGGAAAGGAGCCTTTTGTAGCTGTCATGTACCGCCATCCTGACCTGCCGGGAAGCTGCTCCCTCTCCTCTGACAAAGAGCGACTCAAGTATGGCGAGTGCCTCATCTTCAGGAGGTGCTATACGCAGGATCAAAAATCCCTCCTTTTCTCCACGCCTCATGGCTAAAATTCTGTGGGACGGGGCTTTAGATACAGGCTCTTCGAAATCAAAATAATCCTTATACTTTATGCCCTCCTCTTCTTTACCCGAAACCACCCTTGTCCTGAAGAGACCTTTTGAAGCAAAGAGTTCACGTATCCCGGCACGGGCTTTTTGATCCTCATTTACCCTTTCTGCGATAATATCACGGGCTCCTGACAGGGCATCCTCTACAGAATCAACCCCTTTGGCTGAATCCACAAAGGCTTCAGCCACAGCAGCAGGATCAATGTTATCCTGGGCGAAAATGCGGTCGGCCAGAGGTTCAAGCCCCTTTTCCTTAGCAATGGTTGCCCTGGTACAACGTTTTGGACGAAAGGGCAGGTAGATATCTTCCAGTACTGTCATGCTCTCTGCCTGAAGGATTTCCTCCTTCAGTTCATCTGTGAGCTTTCCCCTTTCCGTTAGGGACCTGAGAATGGCTTCACGCCGTTTGTCCAGTTCCCTGAGCCGGGTGAACCTGTCACGAATCACTCTGATGGCTACCTCATCCAGAGACCCTGTGACTTCCTTTCTGTATCGGGCTATAAATGGCACGGTTGCACCCTCGTCAAGGAGCAGGGCAGTGGCCAGCACCTGGTTTGTTGTTAGATTGAGTTCTTCAGCAATCTTTGAAATATGAGCTTTGTTCATTACAACCTCTCTCTTATCTATCTAAAAAGGGAACTATCTTAACAAAAAGTTTAGGAGATAGTGAAACCTCGTCCGGGGCAGGGTAGGCATAGGGCAAAGGGCATGAGTGGGTGGAAAGGGGTCTGGTCTCAACAGGCTGTCCGAGAATAAGTAAATAGCAGAGCAGAGAGATATCAATTGAAATAACTATGATTTGACATAGCTATTTCCTTTACTTTTGCTCTATATCATCGCTGGCTTTATCCCCATTGCTAACATCTTTTTTAAATTCCACCCGATACACATGAGTTTATACTCAGAATTTACTTTTTCTAATCCTCGTAACAAAAAGGATCGATACCCTATATTAAACTTTAGATGCCCGAAGATTGGCTCAATGATGTATTGACGCGCAAAATATTTCAATTTCCCTTCCCCGGATAGCAACTTTTTCCTCATTCTTATATTGAATCCTATTATACTAAAAGGAAAATGATTTGGATAGAAATTTTTGAGGGTTTTTCTACAGCCTCAATCGGCATAGGGAGGAGCCTCACGGCTCCATTACTCCCATACCACCGTACAAGCGGATCACGTATACGGCGGTTTGGTTTGCTTAGGTTGCAGCTCCTATCATTTAGTCATAGTGCCACTATACAACAGATCACCAAATCAGACACTAATTATTGATAAGAAGTATAAAATAGATTATACTAATCACAATTATACTTTACGAACGAATTAAATGCCCGGACAAAAACAGGAATTAGAATTCTTATTAAGCCGGCTCCTGATGTACGGAGGATAATTGAAATTTATAAATAGAGAAGATGAGCTATCAAGCCTTCAGAGAATCTATCACTCTGATGGTTTTCAGTTTGTGCCGATTTATGGCAGGCGCCGTATTGGTAAGACAAGATTGATTCAGGAGTTCATTCAAGACAGAGCGGCCATATATTTTCTTGCGGATAGCGTATCAGAGACAGAACAACTTAAAAATCTTGGTCGCATTGTGGGAGAGTATTTTAATGATATGGTTCTCGTTGATGCCGGGTTTAAAGACTGGTATCAATTTTTCAGGTATATAAGAGAAAAACATAAAAAGAGACTAATCCTCGTTATAGACGAATTTCCCTATCTCGTTAATTCAAACCGCGCAATATCATCAATATTTCAAAAAGGAATTGATGAGTATCTGAAAGGAACAAACATATTTCTGATCTTAATGGGTTCAAGCATAGGGATGATGGAAAAAGAGGTCCTCTTTTATAAAGCACCACTTTATGGCAGGAGGACAGCGTCTTTAGAAGTCAAAGAGATGACCTTTGGGGCATTAAAAGGATTCTTTCCGGGTAAAGATTTTGAAGACCTTGTAAAGATATATTCAGTTGTTGGCACTGTCCCGGCGTATATAGAAAAAATCAATCCTAAATTGGACATCTTTGGAAACATCAAAGAATTAATACTTGATAAAGTAACATTCCTTTATAATGAGGTGGAATATATCCTGCGGGAGGAACTGAGAGAGCCGAGAAACTACTTTGTTATCCTTAAAGCCATTGCACAGGGAAAGCGTAAACTTTCTGAAATTATAAACGAGACCGGTTTTGAAAAGAGTCTGGTATCAAGATATATTGACATTCTCAGGGGATTGAGATTTATTGAGAAAGATATTCCAGTCACAGAGAAATATCCGGAAAGGAGTAAGCAGGGAATTTACAGTCTCCATGATAATTTTTTTACTTTCTGGTTCAAATATGTCTTTCCAAACAAAAGCAGGCTTGAAATCGGAAGAGAGGATTATGTCCTGAAATTGATTAAGGATTCTTTTGAACATCATATCTCAATGATATATGAAGATATCTGTATAGACCAATGTAAGAGCCTGATGATGGAAGGAGTGATACAGTTCAGCCTAATAGGCAGGTGGTGGTCTAAAAAGGGTGAGATAGACATTGTGGCACTTGATGAAGAAACAAAGACTGCTTATTTTGGAGAATGTAAGTGGAGCAATAAAAAGGTGGGTGATGATATATATAAGAGCCTTACAAGAAAATCTGAACTTGTTGACTGGCACAGGGGCAGACGGAGGGACAAATTTATATTATTCAGCAAGAAAGGATTTACACAGAGGATGATTGAAATTGCCAAAAAAGAGGATCTTTTGCTGATTCAAAAGGATAGGCGAATAAGTTAGATTTCGGTATAATTCACGAATCATGACAGCCTCCTTTGTAAATATTTAAGACGGATATGCTGTAACGAAGCGTGGATTATCTTCTGAATCACGTATACGGCGGTTTGGTTTGCTTAAGTTATACAGGAGTTTAAGGGTTAAGTTGTTGCACTTCGCCGTAGAGTCAATATTTACAGTCGATCAGCGGGATTTTGGTTGTAAGACCCCACCGT
>QIDP01000184.1 GCA_003229375.1 Nitrospirota bacterium | reverse complement strand
TTCACAGTATGGAGGCTTTCATTTATTCCCGTAAATGTCAAACTCTGGGAGTCCCCCAGCAGAGCTGGGGGTTTACTCATGATTATTATGTCTTCCTATATGGTATACTTTGTTTGCCTTAGATTCATTGAGGGAGGTATTTTATGAAACCGATTATTTATAAATATTTAATACTTATCCTTCTTTATTTTCCTGTGTAAAAAAGGGGGAGTGAAAAGACTACAGTTCGATTCCTGAACAGACCGGATAATGGCGGAGGATGGAAAAAACTTATAGAACGATTTAAAAAGGAACACCCTGATATAGTGAAATGAGTAGTCAGAGATTTGGATATACACTTATAATCCCGGCGGTTGTTATTATCGTAACAATTGCATTTTTTCCTATAGTACGATGCATATGGCTCAGCCTCTGTGAAAATGATATCCTTGGAGGTGTCAGCACAAGATTTATTGGATTAGAAAATTACAAAAACCTTTTAGGAGATAAAATCTTCCATAAGAGTTTTTTCAATACTCTTTTCTTTACCGTAATCTCGGTGACATGTGAGTTTCTGTTAGGGCTTATATTTGCCCTTCTTCTTGATCAATCCTTTAGAGGGAGGGGAATTGCACGTGCCTGTGTATTGATCCCCTGGGCATTACCACCTGCAATCATAGCAATGGCATGGAGATGGATATTTAACGATACCTATGGGGTATTTGGCGATATGCTTATGAAGGTCGGCATAGTTCATTCACAGATTGCATGGTTGGGGAAACCCGGGCTTGCAATGTTTTCGGTTATATTTGCAGATGTATGGAAGACAACCCCTTTTATTTGCATCATCCTCCTTGCCGGTCTGCAGTCCATCCCGCGTGATCTCTTTGAGGCGATAAGTATAGATGGGGCAAATTCGATAAGAAGATTTACAATGATAACATTGCCTCTATTAAGACCATACATTGTACTGGCATTGATCTTTCGAACAATCCAGGCGTTCGGGGTCTTTGATCTTATATGGGTACTTACCGGTGGAGGCCCTGCCGGATCAACCCAAACCGTTTCGCTATATATCTATGACATGAGTTTCAGGTATCTCAATCTCGGCTACGGGTCTGCGATTACTATAGTTGTGTTTTTTATGCTCTTTGTTACGGCAATGATGGTAACCATTTTAGGAAGAGGTCAGGCAGAATACTAATCGGCCAGCTATTAGTCTGCGTTTGTCTGCGTGGGTCTGCGGTTGAAATTAAATTATGAAAAGATTTTTATTTGCAATTTTGGTAGTTATAATGATTCTCTATTGTATTGCCCCGTTCTTCTGGCAATTCCTGACATCTATTAAGGATTCCAAAGAGGTCTTTGCTATACCCACTACATATATACCCCGGGAAATCTCTCTTAAAAGTTATTATAATATCTTTACCCTGCGTCCTTTTGTCCGGTACATAATCAACAGCACTATAGTCGCCTCAGGAACAACCATACTTGCCCTTATTGTAGGTTCACTGGCAGGCTATGCCCTAGCCCGATTACAACTAAAGGCTAAAGGTATGATACAAAAATCGATTCTGATTGTGGCGCTTTTTCCGCAGATTGTAATCATCATTCCTCTATATGAGATGGTAAGAGTGCTTGGTCTTACGAATAATCCCCTTGCATTGATAATCCCATATACTGCGTTAAACCTCCCTTTTGTTGTTTGGGTATTAACGAGTTTTTTCAAGCAAATTCCACAGGATATAGAGGATGCTGCAAAGGTAGACGGTTTTACCAGGATCGGAATCCTCTATAAGATAATCCTTCCTCTTTCTGCGCCGGCATTGGCTACCACGGCCATACTTGTATTTATATTCTCGTGGAACGAATTCCTCTTTGCATTAACATTTATGACCAATGACCTGGCAAGGACTGTCCCTGTAGGAATCGCTATGATTAGTGGCGCCGCCTCTTATATGGTTCCCTGGGATCAGATATCAGCAGCAATTGTAATAACCACATTGCCATTGGTTATAGTTGTTTTATTTTTTCAGAAAAGGATTGTACAGGGGTTAACAGCCGGGGCGGTTAAGGGATAAGTTCAATTTAGTTAATGAGTTATAAGTTAAGGTTTTTTCGTATAAAAGTTGAGCAACTTAAACACGAAAGAGAGTGAATTATTTACTATGGCAGAGATAGAACTGAGACAAATAAATAAGACCTTTGCTAAAAAGGTCAATGCTGTAAAGGATATCACCTTCAAGGCAAATGATGGCGAGTTTCTCACCTTGCTTGGCCCATCAGGCTGTGGAAAGAGTACTATATTAAGGCTTCTCGCGGGTCTTGAGATGCCGGATTCGGGTGAGATCATAATAGATGGCAAAAAGGTAAATGATATCCCTCCGGCAGACAGGGATGTGGCAATGGTCTTTCAGAGCTATGCATTGTACCCTCATATGACTGTATTTGATAACATTGCTGTTAATCTCCGACTCAGAAAGGTCAAAAAAGAGGAGTTTACGAGACGTGTTCTTAAGACAAGTAAAACCCTTGGCATCTCTGATCTGCTCGACAGAAGGCCCAGGGCATTGAGCGGGGGACAGCGTCAAAGGGTTGCCCTTGCGCGTGCGATTATTAGAAATCCAAAGGGATTCCTCCTTGATGAACCTCTGAGTAATCTTGACGCAGCCTTACGGGAAAAGACCCGGGGTGAATTAAAACTACTCTTTTCGCAATTAGGGGCAACCGTTATTTATGTAACACATGATCAGATAGAAGCAATGACCATGTCGCACAGGATAGTTGTACTGAAAGACGGTGTTATCCAGCAAATAGGGACACCGCACGAAATCTACAATGTGCCAATAAATACATTTGTAGCAACCTTTATCGGAAGTCCAAAGATGAATCTTATTCATGGGAAAATAGATGATGATAATATTGTCTTTACTCTGAATAAGATACCTCTATTTGTATTACCCGGGAAAGATAGACTTCGCAAATACATTGGCAATGACGTTATAGTAGGAATAAGACCTGAGGATATTACTGTAACCTCTCGATCACATGATGAAACACATAATGCGCAAATCGTCTTATGTGAACTAACAGGACAACAAACAATGGTGACACTCCATATAGACGGTCTGGAATTGAAGGTTATTGCGCCTTCGTCTTTTGATGCCTCTGAAAAATTGGTTGGAATAAAAATAGATCCATTACATATTCATCTCTTCGACCCCTTATCAGGGCAGAAGATTTATTGATCCATTTTTGACCGGGATGCTAAAAACAGATTAACTACTCCATTGTCTTGATAAAGTTTTTAAATGATCTATCATAGGTTTTCTCTACTTTATCAGGAAAGAAACAAGCAGGCAGCTCATTCTTCTTCCTATGATATTGGAGACACTCACAGCACAGACCCGTCCTTTCGCAGCCCGAATAGCTACAGTTACAGAAATTTATATTACCTTTCAGATTCTGACACCTTTCTTGCTTTTTAGATTTAATCATAGGCTCTTTCTCATTTCAAGTGGGTAACCCAACTTTGCTGAAATCTAACTTGCCTGTAAACAGGTATATTATTGTTGCAAAGTTCTTAAATATTTTGGTTTTTCTCCCAATTTCTACGGTAAATTTGGAGAAGAACCAACTTTTTCGTAACTATTCAGCTATATTCATTCCTCCCCCTTTTCCAAAGGGGGAGACCTGAATAGTTACACTTTTTCGCAGTCTAAAGCCTGTGGCTGCCAATTTCCTGGTTTTTGCAGTAGAATCAAAATTGCATCAATGAATAGATATCGTAATCTTTAAGTTTATCTCTACCGTTCAGAAATGTCAATTCAATCAGGAAGGCCAGTTCAACTATCTCACCACCCAATTTTTTTACCAGTTCAATTGCCGCGCCTACAGTACCCCCTGTAGCTAGTAGATCATCGACTATCAGAACCCTTTGGCCCGGTTTAATGGCATCAGTATGAATCTCTACCTCATTCTTACCATACTCAAGCTCATAGCTGGCCTTATATGTTGTATATGGGAGTTTACCGGATTTTCTGATCAATGTAACCCCACTATTTAGTACATATGCTAAGGCACCTCCTATAAGAAACCCCCTTGCCTCTACGCAGACCACCAGTTCAATATGCCTATCTGCATACCGATCTTTCAGGATATCGATAGCCCTTTTGTATGCCTTTGTATCACTAAGCAATGTGGTGATATCCTTAAACAGTATCCCCTTTTGGGGAAAATCAGGGATATCTCGAATTTTTTCTTTTAACTCCTCTATCATAATGTGTCCTCCTCATAATATTGGTAAATGACGCATTGGATCTACAGAAATCCTTTTTAACCTTATCTCAAAGTGAAGATGCGGTCCTGTTGTCCTCCCGCTAGCTCCGACCTCGGCTATCTTCTGTCCGGACTTTACATGCTGGTTCTTATAAACCAGATTCTTGCGATTATGTGCATAGACAGTTACAAAATTCCTGGTATGTTTGACAATAACCATCCTTCCATACCCGGTAGGCCCCCACCCGCTAAAGATCACCTTCCCATCGGCTGCGGTTTTAATAGGAGTACCTCCCGGTGCAGCGATGTCGATACCATCATGTTTTCTCCTGCTCTGAAAACCAAAGAGAGATGTAACTTTTCCTTTTACCGGCCATTTAAAAAGAACATCTTTAGCACGATATGATCTTTGCTCTTCATTTATTGCTGTCCACCTTTTTTTATCGGGGGGGATATAAACCTTTACACCTAAAACCCTCTTCGCGTCCGGAATGAATAACCTTTGTCCTACCTTAAGATCCTTGGGGTCCGAGAGGCGATTAATCCTCATAAGTGGTCTTATATCAATACCATATGTCTTTGCAATTCTCCATACTGTTTGCCCCTTTTTTACTGTATGATATACACCTTTTCCTCTTCTTCTATAAGATAAATCTCTCGCTGCACAACCTAAGAAGAAAGAGACGATTAAAATTGATGTAAATAGTTTATATATGATCCTATTATGAATCATCTGAACTTAGCTCACTTCGTTCGCTAACTTCAGAATCCAGAATATATCATCAGATCCCGAAGAAAGTTTTGTATTTCTCAACTCATTGCTACAACTCTATTTCGCCCGGTTCTCTTTGCCTCATAAAGGGCTTCATCAGCTTTTTTTAACAAGATATCCGGGGAATCGATCTCTTCCCGTAATTCTGCAACTCCCAAACTAATAGTAACTTTTACAGAGAAGCCACTAAAATTATTCTCTTGTTCCAATATGGCTGTTCTAAATCGTTCTGCCACCTCTAATGCTGAATCAAGACTGGTTTCAGGAAGCAAACAACAAAACTCCTCTCCTCCATAGCGAGACAGACAATCCGTCTCTCTAATAATTGAGGAGATACTTGAAGAAATAGACTTTAAAACAAAATCACCACATTGATGTCCATGCACATCATTGATTTTTTTAAAAAAATCTATATCAAACATGATTATACTAAAAGACCTGGAATATCTTTTATGCCTTTCAAATTCCTCTTTAAGTCTAACTTCCAGAAATCTTCGGTTGTAAATTTCGGTTAGACCATCCTTCATATTCATCTCAAGAAGTTTCTGCTCATAGTCGGCAACCTCTGTCACATCATGAACATAAATATAAAGGTATTTAATATTATTATTCCTATCCCGGAGTGGCCCCATGGCGCAACTCTGTTGCATATATTCAAATTTAGAGTCAAAATAGCTTGCTGATTTGCAGGGGAATAGGTAATGATGTAACCTTTGGGAAAAAAAACAGAAGTTTCCGAAAGTTAATACAGATTTACAGCTTCGTAAAAATTTAGGAGTATTTAAGTTAGGGAAAAAGTCTAAAATAGAAGAACCGATAATTTTATCAGCATCAATTTCGCTATGCAATTCCATCCAGTGGTTCCATTTATAAACCTTAAGATCCCTCTTAAGAATCACAATGCCAATATTGATTAGATCAAAAATTTGAGTAATTATCATTCATATTGTTCCATAAATTTATGTAAAGCTTCTCCTAACCATTTGATTGATTCATGACTGGTAACAAAAAATAAAAAGCCGTTGACATCTCCTTCATCAAAGCGAAAAACAGTTTTTAAAATAACAGCAGTGTTATTAGGATCATACTGTTTTCCAGGAATTGCATTATGAGGAAAATTCTCGACAATAATCCTTGGAGGAGTATAGGTCACAACATCTCTAAGTAACTCGGCCATTTTACCGATACACGCTCCAATTAAAATGTTTCCTACCTCCATCAATGTTTCTCTTTCCAATATGTCTATAGGATCGGATTCATAAGTTGTATCTTCTTCATGCTCAAGTATTGCAAGCAGCTTTTTCCCTGCACCGGAAGGAAAAAGTAAAAGAGCATCTCCTTTGAATTTCCCCCAAAATTTTTGTTCAATAATATTAATATTGTTGTAATCTTTAATCTCATCTTTGATATAGTCAAGTAGTTCCGTTGCCTGCAGTATCTTGATATAAGGCACACTCAGAATCACATGAATGTCGATTACCTCTGCAAGATCGGCGGCTGCCTTTCCAAAGGCAATATTCATTAATTCCTGAAGAATTTCTATTTCTTCATCTGAAATAATTTCGTCTTGACGTGTATCCATAGTTTAACCGGCTTTATGTAAGATTTTTTGAGCTTTCAATAATACATCCTGCAAATCTTCTTTATTTAATGGTTTGTTTAACACCATAAAGGCGCCTAAAGCCATCACCTTTTTAGTTGATTTCAACTGAACGTCCGCGGTAACCACTATAACTAAAGCATTTTTATCAAATTGCATAATTTTCTCAAGGGCTTCATATCCATTCATGACTGGCATCGTTAAATCCATAAATGTCACGTCAGGCTGGATTTCTTTAAACTTTTCCAGACCAACCTGTCCATCACCAGCTTCGTAAAATTCATACCCTTGATCCTTCAGGAGGCAACTTCTCAGGATTTTTCGTGCCACAGATGAATCATCTACTATTAAAATCTTTTTTATCATATGGATTAGAGTTTTACAATGTCTTACTTTAATATCCTGATTATATCGTTATACGTAGCAAACAACATCAGGCTAACCAATAAAAAGAGACCGATTTTAAATGCAATATCCCTATTTTTTATACTTACAGGTTTTCTAAAAATCGCCTCTATCAAGAAGAAGACGATATGTCCTCCATCCAGAATCGGAATGGGTAAAAGGTTCATAATACCGAGAATTATACTCACAGTGCATACAAACTGGATAAAACTCAGAAGACCAAGATTGGCTACATCCACAGCTATCTTCGCAATACCAATGGGACCTGCTATATTATCAGAAGAGACCTTTCCCTGAATCATCTTGCCAATACCCAATATTGTAAATTTGGAAAGCTTCCATGTTACCTCAATGCCCTTTAAGAGGGCAATTACAGGATTGTATCTTTCTTTTATAATCTCCCCTTCTGCAATAATACCTATCAGTCCTACCTCCTTATCTTCTCCAAACATATCTTTAAGATTTTCAGGAATAGGAGCAATAATAGTCTGGAAGACCTCTCCGGATTCCTTCTCTATCACAAATGTCATCTCCCTACCAGGATTACTACGAATTATCTCTGCCAGCTTATCCCATTTATCAATCCTCTTTTCATCAACACTCACAATCTTATCACCCTTCTTTATCCCTCCCCTCATAGCAGGAGATCCATCTTTTACCTCTCCAACGCGGGTTGACATAGTGGGAAAACCAACCATAAATACTACTGCAAATATCAATATAGCGGCTAACATATTGAAGAGGGGACCGGCAAAAACTATACTCAATCTCTTCCAGATAGGGGCCTCTGAAAATGATTTCTCCTTGTCCTGACACTCCTCATCCGGATCTTCACCGACCAATTTTACATAACCACCTAATGGGAATGCAGAAATAAGATATTCTGTCTCCCCTACCCTTTTACCAATCAATTTGGGCCCAAATCCAAGGGAAAACTTTTCAACCCCTATTCCCAGGATCTTTGCTATGCTAAAGTGTCCAAGCTCATGTATAAATATTAAAGGACCCAAAGCAAGAATAACTATCCCTATCTTGTACCCCCATGTTGCTAACAGGTCAATGGGGATTAATGTCAAAAGCGTTTCCATTTATATATCTCCTTTTTTAAAAGTGAACTAAAGTGCCTAAAGTGATCTAAAGTTAAAAGATTATATTCTATTAACTTTAGGCACTTTAGTTCACTTTAGGCACTACTTTACACATCTCTTATCTTCTGTAAAAGAGAAATATTTCCAGCATGACCGGTCATATTAGCCTTAATCAATCCTTTAATAGGTCTTCCGAGGAGATAAAAATCTCCTATGATATCGAGTATCTTGTGGCGTACAAGTTCATCAGAAAATCTCAGTGTGGTATTTATCACCCCGCCACTATCTAATAATATAACATTGCTCAATTTTCCCCCGCTTGCAAGCCCTTTTTCTTCTAGTTTCTCATAATCCTTCAAAAAAACAAATGTTCGTGCCGGGGCAATCTCATCCCTGAAGCTTTCTCTACCCAAAAATGTATATGAATATTCTTGTCTTCCTATAGGGGCAGGATAGTCCATTGTGTAATGGATAGTAAAATTTGGTGAGGGTTCAATAGAGATACTCCTTTTATCATCCGATGCATTCTTTATACAATAATAGTCAGTTATTTCTAATTCCTTATTTATAGCGTCCTGTTCTTCAATCCCTCCGTCCTCTATAAGTTGACAAAAATCCCTGGCAGAGCCATCCATGCTCGGGACCTCATCCCCTATCTTGATAAGCAAATTACTTATCCTATACATATGTAGTACCGCCATAATGTGTTCTATTGTCCTTACAGTAGTATATCCCTTTTTTAAAGAGGTAGCGTATTCTGTTGACTCTACATGATCAAGGTGAGCCGGAACTGCCTCACCCGTGGATATATCACCAAATATTATCCCGCTATTTGGAGGGAGAGGAGACAATATCAACCCTGTTTTGAGACCCGAATGCAATCCCTGTCCACAGAGAACAACGCTTCTTTTTAGGGTCCTCTGTCGTATAGATTCTGAAAATTTTGTCCCATCAACCACCATGTCCTGGTTTTTCATATTATGATGGGTAGGGGGGTCGGCAACAAGAACTCCATCCTTTTTCATCTCAACCCCCTGTATCCCGGGTGTAACACCCTCTTCCCGAGACAGACCTTCCGGTTCTCCAGCCTTCTGTTTGTCCAGGGCATGGTTTATAGTAAATATAACATTCTCCAGGGAAAGAGGCTTTTCAATAAAATCGAATGCCCCTAGTTTTGTTGCCTTCACTGCAGTATCTATACTCCCATGTCCTGACATTACAATCACTTCTAAGTCTGACTTAAATACTTTAATAGCCTTTAATATCTCAATACCATCCATTCCCGGTATCCATATATCCAGCAGGACAAGCTCTGGCTGATCGGATTGAATTATCTCGAGTGCCTTGAAACCATCCGCTGCCTTGGAGACCCTGAAACCTTCATCGGTCAAGATCCCTTCTATAGAGGTATCTTCATCATCAACAATCAAAATATGAGCCTTTTTCTTCATACTGGTAATTCTATCACAAATGTTGTCCCTTTTGGCAAATTATCCTTTACCTTTATATAACCATTATGATCGGCAATAATTCTATTTGCAATAGCCAACCCCAGACCCGTACCTTTTCTCTTTGTAGTGAAATACGGAAGAAACAATTTGTCTCTATATTTTGGGTGAATACCCCTTCCATTATCAGATACCTCTATCCTTACCGTCTTAGTGGAGGCATCCATAAAGGTCTTTATCTCAATCACCCCACCGCCATTTACAGCATACATAGAATTTTCGATTAGATTGATAAATACCCTCTTTATCTGTTCCGCATCTATCCTTATAAAATCTATTACAGGATCATATTTTGTCAGTATCTTGATATTTTTATGAGATCCTTTATAGAGTAAGACAACATTATCTATAATCTGATGAATCTTGTTGAGACTTGGATTAGATTCAGGCATCCTGGCAAATCTGGAGAATTCATTGACTAGCTCCTTCAGCCCGTCAACCTCCTTAATTATAATCTTTGTACATTCATCAACAATATTATCAATATCCGGCGCCCTTTCCTTGAATTTTTTCCGTAATCTCTGTGTATTCAACTGAATAGGTGTTAATGGATTTTTGATCTCATGTGCAATTCCCCTGGCAACCTCTCTCCATGCAACAACCTTCTGTGCCTTGATCATCTCTGTCAGATCGTCAAATACAACCACCATCCCGAGGTATTTATTGTTGTTATCTCTCAATACTGTAGCCCTCACTAAGAGGGTAAGCATCCTCCCCGATACCATCAAATTCAATTGCTCTTCTATACTCTCCTTATTATCTTTACTTATATTCTTAATTATAGATCTGACCGAGTCGAGATGGGAGGATTCAAATATATGACGGTAAGACCTGCCCTTGATATCCTTAGCAGAGAGGTCTAATATCTCCAATGCTGCTTTATTTATCATTAAAATCTTTCCATTATTATCTATCGAAATCACACCTGTGCCGATATTCTCCAATACTGTTTCAATATATCCCCTTCTCCGATCCATTTCTATATTTGTTCTTTTAAGGTCCTCACTCGTTTTCTCTATCTCAACCATGCTCTTTCTTAAATTATCAGTCATCTGATTAAAGGCATCTACCAGTATCCCTATCTCGTCATCGGCCTTTACATCTATCTTAAAGTCTAGATTACCTTGAGCTATGGCACGTGTCCCAACCGCAAGCTCCTGTATAGGCACTGTTATACCCTTGGCAAGGTATAAACCAAACCAGATAGCTGAAAAGAGAATCAGAAGTGTAATCATCAGGAAGGTGAATATGTAACCTGTCTTTACAGGGTATTTCAGGAGATTCTGTTGTTTATAGTCTTCAAAGTCCCTCTTTATCTCCTCTATCTTTGAGACAAGGGTTTTGGGGATATAATTTGCAACCAGCACAGCGCCTACTATACTTTCCTTATCCCTAAGATTTAAGACAGGTACCATCCCCAGAATCAGTTTTCCTCTGTCCATCGATCTAATTTTTGTAATCTTCTCCCCTTTTAAAACCCTATCTAACAGCTCGGGCAGATCAGGTATCAGGATATCCTTAGATATGCTGCTATTATCCATTGCCTCTGCTACCTTCTTTGCTTCCTTACTAAATATCATAAAGCTGCCGATTCCGTATTCCCTCTGCTTTTTCCTGACTGTATTTCTTAGGTAATGTTCATTCTCTTTATCAAGCATCCTCTTGTTAGAGATAGCAATGCTCATCTGTCCTGCGAAGAAGAGGGCATGTTCTTCTGAAGTGTGGTAGTAATCCTGTGCTACCTCTAGTGAGCCCCTTAATGATTTCTCTATGTGTATATTGAACCAGTTATCAATGCTATAAGTAAAGAGTTTGCTGGCTACTATAAAGAGGAGAATGGAAGGGACAAGTGATAGGGTTACAAATGCAATAATTAGCTTGGTCCGGAATTTAGCCCCTATGATCTTGCTCTTTCTCTCGAAATAAAGCTTGATCAGATTTCTTAAAATCAGCAGGATTAACACCATCAAAAGGATGATGATTATATTAAAAAGGGCAAATACAACTGTAACATTTGCAATGAATGGAACCTTTACCTGCTGTATATAGGTCTCAATGACAGTTAGGACTATAAAGAGGAATATAATGCTGATAATAATCCTTCTGGTTCTCCTCTTTTTTTTCTGTAGATATTCTTCCGAAGGGTATTTTCGGTTTTCGATTTTTAATTGATCCATTATTTTCGTTTACTCTTGCTGCCTCTATCTTAAAATATCAAATATCAAAATAAACAATTAAAAAGTAAATATATATTTTTAAATACTGCCTTGTCTATTCTGATTTCCTCGATTCGCATAAATAAATAAAAAAATTGGCTTAGAAATATGCTTATCTAAAAATTTACCTTTAAAATGTATATTTTGATATTTGATATTAGAGCTATATATTCCACCATTCCATTATTCCAATTGGGACAAAACCCCTAAATTCTCTCTCTGTCCTCTATGATTATTTTTTATTAAGGGGTCTATTTAATAGGTATCGTTTTAATGATAAAAGGTGAGGATTTTTCCCATGAGGTATCGAAATCGAAAAAGGAAAAAAAGAATAGTATATAACTAAAGGGAAACCAGAGTCTCTCGGATTTCATATTTGCTCTTATCCTAACATAATATTTTTTATTCGGATTTAACATTTTGGATGAGGCCAGGGAAATACCATCTATTTGTGTCATTAGTTCCTTTATCTCGTCAAACTCTTTTGTTATCTTATTACCACTCTCCTCGCCATCAACATATCTAAACTCATATTCCTTTTTCAATGTGTCATACTGCAAAGTCCTTTTTATAGTTCTCATTGACACCTTGTCATCAAACCACATAGGGACCTTTCTCCTTAATTCCAAGTAATAGGTAAAAGTTACCGGCACACCACTCTCTATGGCCTCAACAATATTCTTACTAAATCCATTGTGAAGGGTAACGGAAATCTTAATATCCTCTGACATACTTGTAATACTGATATTATCAATGGATATCTTTCCATAAACAGGGGTAGAGAAAATTGTGGCTATCAGCGATAAAGATATTATCAGTAAAGATACTCTTTTCATTTTAGTCAAATACCTCCAGAGATGGTCATTTGTTTATAAGTGCCTAAGAGGTTCGCTCAAAAAGAACTTTTCAATAACTTTAGCTCACTTTAGGCACTTTAGTTCACTTTAGACACTTCTTTTCTAAAATAGCCAATCGTCTCCTTAAGCCCCTCGTCAAGAGAAGAACGAGGACTCCAACCGCTTACCCCGTTAATCTTATTCCAATCAAGGACGCTCCTTCTCTGTTCACCAGGCTTAGGCTGACCATATAGAGGTACAATACCAGAATTGATTAATTTAGTCAACCTGTTATATAGCTCATTAACCGAGCACTCTACACCTGTACCTATATTAAATATCCCGCTAAAACTCTTTGCAAATGCAAGTGAATTTGCTTCAACAATATCACCAACAAAGGTATAATCCCTTGTCTGCTCCCCATCTCCATTAATAACAGGCTGCTCATTATTAAGAAGCTTTTGGGTAAATATGGCAACCACTCCTGCCTCGCCATGCGGGTCCTGGCGCGGTCCATAGATATTTGCATACCTCAAGACTGTGTAATCTAGATTATAGGCAGTATGATAGAAATATAAATAGCCCTCCACTGATAGCTTTGCCACCCCATAAGGGCTCACCGGCCTGAGGGGATGTCTCTCATCTGCAGGGAAATAGTCCTGTTCTCCATAAATAGCCCCTCCTGTCGATGCAAAGATAACCCTTTTTATGCCATATTTAACTGCATTCTGTAATAGATTTAAAGAGCCTAAGATATTTATTTCTCCATCATAAATGGGGTCATCAACAGAATTCCTCACACTGATCTGGGCCGCATGGTGGTTGATACAATCTATATTTTCCCTCTTAAATATAATATCCTCTATCTCCTTATCTCTGATATCCATCTTATAGAATTTGGCCTTCTTATTTACATTATCTTCCTTTCCGGAAGAGAGGTTGTCTAGTATAATAACATTATGTCCCTCCTCAATAAACCTGTCGACCACATGGGAACCGATAAACCCTGCACCACCTGTTACCAAGATGTTCATTAAATACCCCCTAAGTTCTAACTAAATTCAAAAAGATATTTATTCAATTACCGATTGAAGTGCCTAAAGTTAAAAGAATATATAATCGTAACCGTGAACTGTGAACGGATACATATAATCTTTTAACTTTAGGCACTTCTTTTACTCACTCCGCCATCTTCTTTAACTCATGCAGCTTATTTAGTGCCTCAATAGGTGTAATACTATCTATATCTATTCCCCTGACCCTCTCCTTTAATGGATCCGGAGGGGCTGTGAATAGTGATAACTGAGCGGTTGTCATCTCCTCAGGGGTATACTTTTTAGAACCGAGCTTGGGCATACCTATCTCGTTTAATTCGCTCTCTTCCAAATTCATCAGTACCTCTTTTGCCCTCTTCAGAACCTCTGCCGGCAGACCGGCCAGGCGCGCAACCTGTATCCCATAACTTTTATCCGCACCCCCCTTTACAATCTTTCGAAGGAATATTATTTCCTCATTCCATTCCCGTACGGCTATATTATAATTCTTAACCCTTTTCAATATCATGGAGAGTTCTGTAAGCTCATGATAATGGGTTGCGAATAGTGTCCTGGCACCGAGTCTGTCGCTGTCATGTATATACTCAACTACTGACCATGCAATGCTTACCCCATCAAAGGTGCTCGTTCCCCTGCCAATCTCATCAAGGATAATCAAACTTCTGGATGTGGCATTATTAAGTATATTAGCCGTCTCATTCATCTCTACCATGAATGTACTTTGTCCTCTCAGGAGATTGTCATGTGCCCCAACCCTGGTAAATATCCTGTCTACTATCCCTATACTAGCCTCCTTTGCCGGGACAAAGCTCCCTATTTGTGCCATTAGAACTATCAATGCCACCTGCCTGAGATATGTTGATTTACCAGCCATATTCGGTCCTGTGATTATTAGTATCTGATTCTCGTGACAGCCTATGTGTGTATCATTTGGTATAAATCTCTCCCCTCTGTCAACTTGCTCCAGGATAGGGTGTCTTCCCTCTATAATATCAATAGAATCCCCTTCGCTTATAACAGGTCTTACATAGTTATATCTATCTGCTGCCTCAGCAAGAGAAAAAAGGACATCCAATTCTGCTATTATGCGGGCCACTTGCTGGATCCTCTTCCCCTCTCCGGCAATCTTCTCCCTTATCCTGTTAAATATCTCATATTCGATCTCAATGATCCTTTCCTCTGCACCAAGTATCTTTGACTCGTACTCCTTTAACTCTGGTGAGATAAAACGTTCTGTATTTACCAATGACTGTTTCCTTATATACCCCTCCGGCACAAGTGGAACATTTTTCCTGGTCACCTCGATGTAATATCCATATACCTTGTTATATCTTACCTTGAGAGAATTTATTCCTGTCCTCTGCCGTTCTATATCCTCCAGTTTTGTTATCCAGTCCTTTCCCTCTCTGCTTATCTTTCGTAAATCATCCAGTTCTTCATTAAAGCCTTCCTTTATCAGCCCTCCCTCCTTAAGTCCTGGTAGAGGGTCATCAGCTATTCCTTTCTCTATAAGTTCGCCTATCTCTCCAAGGTTATCCCACCCATTCAGGAGCCGCCGGATAAGTCCGGAAGATGTTTCCATGAGGAGATTCTCGATCTTAGGCAGGGAATTTATTGATATCTTTAATGCAATGAGATCCCTGGCATTGGCTGCAGAGAGGGTGACTCTGCCCGTGATCCTCTCCATATCATATATCCCTTTGAAAATTCCCCGTAATTCATCCCTCAATGGGGGATTAATCTTAAGTTCCTCCACAACCTCATGTCGCTCCTTAATCCTTTCAGGATCGAGGAGCGGCTTAAGTATCCAATCCTTCAGCCTCCTTCCCCCCATGGCAGTGACTGTTAGATCCAGTAGTTCTATAAGTGAGCCATTCCTTGAACCATCAATGTCCCTTATTACAAGCTCCATATTCCTCACAGTAGAGGAATCAAGATTCATATAGTCCCTGACATTATAAGCCACGATGCGGTTGATATGATCAAGAGAAGACCTCTGCGTCTCCTTGATATAATGGATAAGTGCACCGGCTGCTGATATGGCCAGCTTCATGTCCCCGCACCCGAATCCATCCAGAGACATGGTCTTTAATTGATCAATAAGTATCTGGTATGCAAAATCATACCCAAAAACCCAATCCTCATATGGGGTAATGTTATACCTCGAATCATGGTCTAAGGTTCTTAGAATAGTATCCCCTTTTTTACCCTCAGGTACAAGGACCTCTTTTGGCTCTACCCTGTTAAACTCACTCTCAAGTTCCTGAAACAGATCCTCCCCTATGAATTCCGTAACCTTAAATTCTCCTGTGGATATATCAAGGATAGCCAGGCCATACCCTTTCTGCGAAGGATATATCCCCCCTAAATAATTATTATCCTTTGCATTTAACAAAGAGGAGTCCAGAATCGTTCCTGGAGTAACTACCCTGACCACCTCCCTTTTTACTATTCCCTTGGCCACCTTCGAATCCTCGACCTGCTCACATATTGCTACCTTGTATCCCCCTTTTATCAATCTTGCAACATAGGAATTAGCAGCATGATAAGGTATGCCGCACATCGGGATCGGATTCTCCGTGTTCTTATGTCGGGACGTTAAAGTAATTTCTAAAGCCTTAGAGGCTATCTTCGCATCATCATTAAACATTTCATAAAAGTCACCCATCCTGAAAAAAAGGATTGCATCAGGATGGTTACTCTTGATATCCTGATACTGTTTCATTACCGGTGTAATTTCTATAGCTGACATTTTCCTGTATCTCTATTTTTTAGTATCTCTTCCTCTTTCTCCCTCATTTTCCTTGCATATTCAGGGGATATCTCATGATCGTAACCGATCAGATGAAGGAATCCATGTACTATTAATATGTATATCTCCTCTTCAAGGGAATGTCCTTTGTCCCGGGCTTGTCTTGAAGCGGTGTCAATGGATATAACTATATCACCGAGTATCTGTGGGTTAATCTCGCTGAAATCACCCTCCCTTTGGGAAAAGGAGAGTACATCTGTTGGCCTTTCTATTCCTCTGTATATCTTATTCAGTCTTTTGATTTCTTGATCATTGACAAAGATGATACTAAGCTCGCTATCCTGCTCGTTTAAGTCTCCTAATATTTTCGCTATCGTTGTTTTTATCCTGCGGCAGTCTAATATTATCCTCTTTTGCTGATTTCTCAAAGATATCTCCATTGGCATCCCTTCCTTCTCTTGTCTTCTCCTCTGTATCAATCTCAGGGTAATCAATCCGTAGATGGAATATCCCTGTCAGGATACGAATAAAACTCTCTGCGATATTATGAAGGTCTCTCAATGTCAGATCGCATTCATCCAATTGTCCATCTACAAACTTATCACTTATTATCTTATGAACCAGTCCCTGAAGCCGGGAAGACGTCGGTTCGGTCAATGTCCTTGATGCTGCTTCCACTGAATCTGCTAATAGGATAATAGCTGTCTCTTTTGTTTGTGGTCTGGGTCCGGCATAGCGATAATTTTCCTTTTGGGTCAATTGGTGCTGTGGATCCTCCTTCTCCTTGGCCTTGGAATAGAAATAAGTGATCAGACTCGTCCCGTGATGCTCCCTTATAAAATCTATGATCCTCTCCATCAATCTATTCTCTTTAGCAAACTCGATCCCATCCTTTACATGTGAGATTATTATAAGACTACTCATACTTGGAGCAAGATTATCGTGTTTATTGTCATCGGGCTGGTTTTCAATAAAATATTCAGGTTTCTTCATCTTCCCTATATCATGATAATAGGAACCCACCCTGGCTAATAAGGAGTTTGCCCCTATAGATTCTGAGGCAGCTTCTGCCAGGCTTCCTACAATAATACTATGATGGAATGTCCCCGGTGCATTAAGAACTAGCTGACGCAGAAGGGGATGATTCATATCCGATAGTTCCAATAGCTTTATATCAGATGTCACATGGAATATCGATTCCAACAGAGGGACGATACCGGATACAACCATGGCCACAAGGACCCCACCCACAAATCCCATAAGTATATCGTGGAACCCCTTTACAGAGAAGATGGAGCTGTTTATCAGGTCTAATGCAATAATTGTTAATATATTTACGACCCCGATCAGGATCCCTGTCTTTAAGATGGCTGACCTCTGTTTATACTGATTGACCCTGAAGACAGCAACAAGCCCGCCTATCAGGGTGATCAGTGAATAGGAGAATTCCCCTTCCATCAGGAAACCAACAAGTAAGGATGTAACTATAGTGAATACTATCCCGATCTCCACATCAAACAGGATGGCCACCAGCAAAGGACCTGCTGCAAAAGGTATGGCATAAAGGTAAGATGAGATATCTATATAACTTGTATAGTCTGCAACTGCCCTGGCCACCCCTATAATTAACCAGGCTATAATAATGTTAATCAATAATATTACACATAATAATAGTAGATTCTCTCCCCTTTGAACAAACCTCGGCTTGAATCTTTGGAGATATATCCAGACCAGATAGAGGATTAGGATTATAAACAGGATCAGTCCTGCTATAAGCATAACAGTACTATATATCTTTTTCTCAGAGGTAAGCCCTTTTAACTTTAAGAGATGTTCTGATGTTATCCTCTCCCCTTCTCTGATTATCATCTCACCCTTTTTAATCTGGAAAAAGACTGGCTTGGCGGATTCTACTGCCATTGTTTTTCTTAACTCAGTCTCCTGCTTGTTGAATGTCAGATTCGGCTGTGCAAGTTTCTTACATATCTCTGTCACCACCCGCTGAAGGGATTTGTGTCTCTTCTCTATAACAGATTTAACACTCTTGTTTATTATATCCGTGATTTCATTCATAGCAAGGATCTTACCTGTATCTATCACATATTCATTTTCAGACCCTAGCTCCCTTACTGTAATACCTCCCGGCCCTGCACTTTTTAAAAGTTCTCTGCTCCCTACTACTCCCCGCCTCATCACAATGTCAAATATATGATTTATATGGCTGACTATAGCGGGTTTATAGTGATGCCATCTCAATGTCTTTAATGATTTTTGCGACAATTCTATTCCCAATGCCTTTTTGAATTCCTCCTCCTTATCTTTAAATGAACTACCGGTCTCTATCTCCCGCATCTCATCCTTTAATCTCTCTGCCAGCATTTTACTTTCCGCCTTCTTTTCTGCACTGACTTCATCTTCCGGGGCACTTAAAGCAGATTCTATCTCCTCTAACTGCAAATAGAGATTCGGGATATTCGTTAGATATATTTCTTGAATCAGTCTGAATGCATCCGAGACCTTTTTGTGGGTATCCTGAATTATCTTTGTATCAAAATCATAGACCGGCCGCACACCCTCTTCTGCCTCCTTCTTGTTCTTTTCTGTAGATGCCTTGTCCTCTATCAGGAAGTCCTTGGGTGCCTTAATATCTCTGGATGCGATATCACCAATCATGAATGGTCTACTAGGTATTTCAATGCCTGATATCGGGATAAGGAGAAAGGTAAGGATCATGACCATAAAGACTATTGACACCCATATAAGAAAAGGTGATCGTTTGTATTTTCTGTTATTCAGAATCTTTAATTTTTGAATTATATTTTTCATATGCCTTGATTATCTGTTGAACAAGTTCATGTCTTACTACATCACGATCTGAAAAATAGATAAACTTTATACCATTCACCTTTTTTAAGATGTCCTGGATCTCAATTAAACCAGAGCTTTTTTCATACGGCAGATCCACCTGTGTAATATCGCCTGTGATCACTGCCTTGGAATTGAAACCTATACGGGTCAGAAACATCTTCATCTGCTCAGAGGTAGTATTCTGTGCCTCGTCCAGGATAATAAATGAGTCATTTAGCGTCCTGCCCCTCATATATGCAAGAGGTGCTATCTCAATCAACCCCTTCTCAACCAGTTCCCGGGCCTTTTCAAACTCCACCATATTATAGAGGGCATCATATAATGGTCTGAGATATGGGTTGATCTTGTCATGCATATCCCCGGGTAAATAACCTAGCCTCTCACCTGCCTCCACGGCCGGCCTTACAAGTATAATACGGCTAAATTCCTTTTTCAGAAGTCCGGAGACTGCCAGTCCCATTGCCAGATATGTCTTCCCTGTCCCTGCAGGTCCGATCCCTAAAACTATATCATACTTTTTAATAGCAAAGATATATTCCCTCTGGGTTAAACCCTTAGGGGTGATATAAGGCTTCTCAGGAGAGACCTGAATCCTCTCAGAGAATATACTCTTTATGTCAATTTCTCCATCCTCAAGAAAGAGTCGAATAATGAACCGCAAATCGCCATTTTTGAGTGAAAACCCATTTGATATCATGATATGAAGCTGATCAATAAGCCTCTCTACCCTTAATACATCTTCTTTCTTCCCCTCTATATTCAACTTATTATCCATCACTGTGGTTATACGGACATTGAATCCCTTTTCAACCATCTTAAGATGCATATCATTTATACCAAAAAGCTCCGGTATGTGAGACTTATCTTCCAGTATAATCTCTCTTGATATCTTTTTGCTCAATTATTTACTATTTGCCCCCACCACCGAAAATTCTTTATTATCCATAACTTTAGTTCACTTTAGCTCACTTTAGGCACTTTTAAAAAGTATCATATTCACAATATAACATCAAAGATAAAAATCAACCAACAATTCTCTCTAATTCCATTTTGATCTTGCTTAATTTTTCATCTTCCAATATCTTACGACCCTTCAAATCAGTAACATAAAATACATCTATCGCCTTGTTAGCCTCTGTGGATATCTTTGCTAAATATATATCTATTTCCAGATCAAAGAGGGCATTGGTTATTGTGTACAGCGCCCCCAGCCTATCCTGAAAGATCACCTCTATTACAGTATGGGTGTCTGATGTCTTGTTATCAAGGATTACCTCTGTGGGGATTTTAAAACCTTTGCTTCTCTCGTGTAGATATCTCTGACAGGAGGCAAGGAGCTCATTTACATCCTTCCTCCCATCTAAGACACTCATAAGGTCATTCTTGATTCTCTTCCACAGCCCATCATCTAAAACAGACTTCCCGCCTATCCATGATACCTGAAGTGTATCTATAGCAATGCCATCACTTCTAGTGTAAATCTGTGCACCCAATATATTTAGATTCTTAGAGGTAAGGGTACCTGCGATCTTTGAGAATGTACCTGCCTTACCCATAGTACAGACCATAAGTTCCGAGTACCCTACCTCAAGATTATGGGAATACTCCATTGCCAGGGTGCTATCTTTAAGTCTGTTCGTCAATCTTATATGTCTTACGATCTTCTCAGTTGCTGTTGATAATATGTATTTACCGGGGATGGCATTGAAGTATCTATTTATCTCATCCTCGTCTATCTCGCCTGTCAATATCCTCAGGACATCCTCCCTGATCTCGGATATCATGACATCGTCAGTAACCCTCTCTGTCTCATCCATGGTCATGAAACTGTAAGTCCTGAAATAGAGTTCCCCGAGAAGCGCCCCTTTCCATACAGACCAGACATCCCTGGCAACGGCCCTTGTATCAGCATAGGTAAGGAGATAGAGCCTCTTGAGATTCTCTGCATCCTTTACCTTTTGCGTAAACTCCACAATCGTCTTTTGATCATGCATATCCCGACGCTGTGCAATATGATTCATCAACAGATGATTTTTTATAAGAGAATCTACATCCTCTATTGATATCCCATACCCCAGACCAAGACGATCCATAATAATCCGGGCCATCTCAGAACCCTTTTCAATATGTCTTTTCCCCTTACCCTTACCGATATCGTGGAATAACAATGCAAGCCTTACAACCTCCGGAGTGGAAAGTTCTTTATATAATCTTGATAACTCTATTACTCCACCTTCATTTGTATCAGCCAATTTATCCAGATATTCTATTGAACGGAAGGTATGCTCATCTACTGTATACTGATGATAACAATCACTATGTATAAGATAGGTCAGATCATTAAATTCAGGGATATATTTCCTCAAAACCCCTAGCTCGTGCATACTTCTTAATATCCCGGCAAGATTTTTGCCCTTTAACAGGGATAAAAATATATCACTACACTCATCTGATCTTAACACATCCCCATCAATTAGAGGGAGGGTAGACCTTATCACCTTTTTGGTGAGGGTACTTAACCCCAGCTCAAGTCTCTGACAATACAAAAACACCTTTAATAGAAGTAAGGGATTTTCTTTAAATATATCTGCATTAAAATCCTTTATATATATCTCATTATAACAGGAGACAAACCCATCACCGATATCCTTCTGCCTCAGATACCTAAAGGCCTTTCTTCTCTTTTTGTATGTCCTGCACCTCTCTATAAGTTCCATTGAGAAGTTATGCATATCAGCGGCATGAATATAGTAATCCTGCATAAAAAGTTCTACTGCTGAACGGATATCATTATCCCTGTAACCCAGGCCTTTTGCCATCTCTCCCTGAACCTCAAAGGCGAGGACATCATTCTTGTTACGATAGGTAAAATGTAATCCATTCCTTATCCTCAGGAGAAAATCAAGGGCCTTTGCGGCTATCTTTAACTCCTCTCCATCGATTATCCCTCTTTCATTAATAGCCTTTAAATCCCTTAGCCCGAATCTGGCTAATGAGACCCAGATGGCATTGTGAAAATCCCTCAGACCCCCGGGCCCCTCCTTTATGTTCGGCTCGGAGACACTCACAGTCTTACCATGGTTGGAGTATCTTTTCTCTCTCTCGGCTATCTTCCTCTCTATAAAGGAATCAACCTCTTTTCTGACAACATCTCTACTGAATGAATTATAAAATTCGTTGAATAACTCCTTATTGCCTATAATAAATCTTGACTCCATCATTGCTGTCTTTGCTGTAATGTCGGATTTTGCAATCCTGAAACAATCCTTTATAGATCTGGTGGCGTGCCCGATCTCAAATCCTATATCCCACAGGAGTGATACCATATTCCTCGCTATCCACCTGCTGAAATTATCAATATCCTTCCTGTATAAAAAGAGAATATCCACATCAGAATAGGGGTTCAGATCATCCCTTCCATAACCACCAATGGCTGCAATGACACATGATTGATTAACCCTGCCATGGACCCTGTCAAAGCTATCTGAGAGCACACAAAAGACCTTTTTTATCACATCATCGACAATCACAGTATTTGCCTTAACCACATCTCTGCCGCTTGCGCCCCGGTAATAGGATATCTTTACCTTTTCTTTTTCTCTCTCTATAAGTTCCCTCATTGACCTTATATATTTATTTCTTTCTTTGTGCAGATTTTTGATATCATTATATCCATTATCTCTATAATCAGAGCACTCCTGCATCATCAATTTTTCAAGTAATCTTTCCATTATATTTCCTCTGAAAATCTCTACGCCCTGGGATGAGATTTATCATAGACCTCTCTTAGCCTCTCTTTTAGCACATGTGTATATATCTGTGTGCTGGAAATATCAGCGTGACCCAGCATCTGCTGGACCGACCTCAGATCTGCACCCCCCTCAAGGAGATGAGTGGCAAAGGAGTGTCTCAGGGAATGCGGACTAATCCCGGTCTTTATACCGGCAGATTTAGCATATTTCTTGATTATCTTCCAGAACCCCTGACGCGACATCCTCTTACCAGAGTGATTTGCAAAAAGCTCCGGGATACTCCTCCCCTTTAGCAATCTCTGTCTTGAGTGATTCAAATATCTTATGGTCTTTTCCTTTGCTGACTCCCCTATAGGAATTATCCTCTCCTTTGAACCCTTCCCGAATGAGATAATGTAGCCTGCATCCAGATTCACATCATTCAACTTGAGTGATATCAACTCTGAAACCCTGACACCTGCAGCATAGAGGATCTCTAACATTGCCATATCCCTTATCCCAAGAAGACTATCTTTATCCGGCTGGCCCAGCAATCTATCCACCTCTTGAATACTCAGCACATCAGGAAGTTTCCGCCATGATCTTCGTGACTCAATATTCACTGTGGGATCATCTTCAAGAAACCCCTCGTTTAACATGAAACGATAGAAGCCCTTTATAGAGATAAGATGCCTCGCCCTGGAGGAGGAGGACAACCCCTCTTTCATCAGGCTCATCAAATACGAGGTAATATCATTTCTCCTTGTTTTCTTCAAGTCATCTATTATGTTATACCCTATAAAGGTAAGAAATCTAAGGATATCTCTGTAATATGCATCGATAGTGTTCCTAGATAATCTCTTCTCAACAACAAGATAATTTACAAATTCATCTAATAAGATATCTTTCATCAGTCAAAATAGTGTCTAAAGTGAGCTAAAGTGAGCTAAAGTGCCTAAAGTGAGCTAAAGTTAATGGAATATTGTATTACTGTGTAATATATACATTATTCCTTCTCTCATATCCTATGGTAGAGTCTGGGCAATGTCCCGGTAATACCTTCACATCATCCTCAAGTACCATTAGCTTTGTCTTAATAGACTCTTTCAAAACACGTTCTGATCCCCCAGGAAGATCTGTCCTCCCTATTGAACCGGCAAAGAGTGCATCCCCTGTATAAACATAATCATCTGCAAGCAAAGATATCCCTCCGGGGGTGTGCCCCGGGGTATGTAAGACCTTAAAAGAAAGATCATCACAAACCTTTATTATCTCATCCCCCTTAATCAGTCGATCCGGCTGTGGCGGGGGTTTTAATCTAAGGGCAGCTATACTATCTGAGATCCATTTGGCATTCAAGGTGACAAGATCATCCTCATGCAGTAAAAATAAGGCCCCGGTCTTCTCTTTGACATCTGCAATCCCGCCAATATGATCAGCATGTGCATGGGTAGCTATAATGTATGTTACCTCAAGACCTTCCTTTTCAATATAGCTTAATATACTATCTCCTCTATCACCGGGATCTATTATAACCGCCTTATTATGCGTTTTGCATCCGACAATATAACAATTTACATCTAATACACCAACAACAATTCTTTTATTTATCATAATCTCCTCCATAACTGTAATGATAGGTAAAGCGTGATGCGTAATGAGTGATGGGTATTTATTTTCCCTATATTGCCCCATAATTATAGATACTATAAGGAGTTTTGCAAAAGAAAGCAATATCTTTCTACCCCCTATCCTGCTAATACTCTTTCTCAATATCCTTTTTGAGAACCTCCCCCTTTTTTATCCTTTTATCCTTGACTTTTATCCTTTGTGTTTATATTGTTACATTATAAAAGCTTTTTGTAAAAATAAAGAAGTAACAATTGAAATTCGAACAGGAATTATACAAGGGCAAATGTCAAAGCGAGCGTTACGAATGCTGTTTGAGTGGTCTGAAAAATATCAAGAAGAGTTAATGGAAAATTGGGAATTAGCAAGAAAACGAAACCCATTAAAAAAAATTCAACCACTAATATAGGAGGTATATATGTTTTTGCATAGGGTTCCAGTCTTTGCCATTTCAGCGATTCCTTCCAGTTGTCGAAGAACCGTCGTGCCCAGCCTTCCGTCTGAAGCAGAACACCTCTGGTTATGTGATGAATTGTCATTTAAAGATTTGATAATTTTACAAGGCATCATTGGGTCTTTTAAACTGTTTTCCTATGATGCTTTGACCCACTTGGTTAATGGCTTTTTTCCTGTTTTCACACAGTCTCTAAGATACAGATTAATCAAAGATTGGTAAGAAATATCATTGTCCTCACCAATTGTTTTGAAATAATCAATAATTTCTGTATCTAATCTAATAGTGATCTGCTTCTTAAGTTTTTTTGCATATGGATTTTTCTTTAAGTTCAATTTCGATAAATCATACTCTTTTCTCATTTTCTCCACCTCTGGTTAAATTGTTTTATCTCTTTCTTGGTTAATTTCCTTGCTGATATAATCCTTATAGTATTGCCATTCTCCCTTTCGCAAAAGCAAACTAATAGAAGACGAGCAAGAGAACTAAAGCCAATAATGATAAAATGATCTTCATTCTCTGAGTGGTCAGGATCATTGGCAATAGCAGCGTTTTCATCTAAGAAAACAGCATTTGCTTCCTCAAAGGATATTTTGTGCTTTCTGATGTTGGCTCTACTTTTTCTTGGATCCCATTCAAAAATTAGTTTGCTCATTAATTTAACTATATCATAACTACAAATTAATTACAATGTAGTACAAATAGTTTTTTTACATCCCACATAACGCAGCTCAGCTCTCCGAATAGGTCATCATTAGCATGACAAGGTGTTTTAGTTTCAAGGGCGCTGTAATACCAATTCCAAAAAGTAATTACGGTTTTTAGGGGTTGCTATCCAAAACTTATGCGCGCGTGGATGAATATAGCTGAATAGTTACATTATTTTTTGGAATTGGTATTATTCTACAGCCTCGTTAGCAAAAACATATAAAAATCTTTACCTTTTTAAAGGGGTCTTCCGGAAATAGTGTGGAGAAAAGGCGGGTAGCCGCAGGCTTCAGCCTGCGAGGAGAAAAGGTGGCCTGCAAGAAGAACATGGGTATAA
>QIDP01000144.1 GCA_003229375.1 Nitrospirota bacterium | reverse complement strand
ATTCGGCCTGTCGAAGCGTTTAGAATACTTGCATGAAAACAATTTTACCGGCTGTGAGTTAAAACTTGTAGAGTCTGAAAAGGTATTGGGACCCTTGATTCGTTCTTTGCGCAGTCCTAACAGACTACAGTCTAAACAACCTGAGTAGTTACCTAATTTTTTAATAACCACAGAGACACAGAGGTAGTGGAGGAGTTATTACAATGAATTATAGAGAACAGTTATTCTTAAAGTTTGCGACAGAGGGTTTAGACAAATTAACCTCTGAGACGCAGGCAAAGTATCAACCCAAGAAGGGAAATAGATTTAATCTAAGTAAAATAACCTATGAAATCGGTTCCCCAAAGATAAACAATGGAGGGATTGAGTTTGAGGTCAGTTCAAAGATTCCACAGGATGAACTCCAGGCCAAGGAAAAGATGGAGAAATATTTCGATAAGATAAAAAGTATTATAACGAAAGGAAAGAAGAAGCCAGATTCTATAGATATGGAGAACATAGTATGGGATGCTGATAAGGATACAGAAAAGAAAAGGGATTATGTGAAACTGACTTACTGCTACGCCTTTGACGAATTATACGATGAGAAGAAGATAATAGATGAGTCTGAGGCGTTGAAAAATGCTCCTTCATCAAAATTAAAAGAGATTCCCCGCATCCCAGGCATAGTAACCATTTCAGGAAAACTTGTCCTGCTCTCTATCAGGGACTCTATTTATGAGGAGGCAAAGGCCATTATAGAAGATTTCATCAATGCAAATGCTCAGGCGAGGAAGGAATTTAAATTACACTAATATATCCTCCTCTTTAATTCCCCGGCAATCCTTACATTAATATGGGAGATCCTTGTTATCTCCTCTATGGATGCCTCTCTCAACCTCTTCAGGCTTCCAAAATGAGTAAGGAGAGTATGCATACGTTTTTTTCCTATACCGGATACATCTTCTATGATCGAGCGGAGGTTATTCTTATTCCTCAATCTCCTGTGATAGGTAATGGCAAACCGGTGTGCCTCATCCCGTATCCTCTGAAGGAGATGTTGTTCAGGTGAGTTTAAAGGAAGCAGGATAGGTTTCTTCAGGGAGGGATGGTATATCATATCGGTTTCAGGACCTCTGCGGTCTTCACCCTTTGCGATCCCTATTACATCAATATCCTTTACCTTTAATTCCCTTAATACCCTGAGAGCAGTGTTGAGTTGTCCCTTCCCGCCATCGAGAATAATCAGATCAGGCATGGTCTCTCCCTCTTCAATAAGTCTGCTATATCTCCGGCGAATCACCTCTGCCATCATACCATAGTCATCTGCACCTTTTATCCCCCTTATCCTGAACCGTCGATAACCCTTCTTATTTGCCTTGCTATCCAAAAATGAGACCATTGACCCTACAGGGGTTGTTCCGGATATATTGGATATATCAAACGCCTCTATCCTCTCCGGGATATTGCTTAAACTCAGGGAGCTCTTTAACCCTTCAAGGATAGAATCTTCTGATCTCTTCGAATCAAAGGCAATACTAAAAGAGTACCCGGCATTCTTAGCAGCCATTATGACAAGATCTCTCTTCCTGCCCCTCCTGGGTACAGAGATGGATACCTTAACCCCCTTTTTTTCGGAAAGCCACTTCTCTATAAGGGGCAGATCCTCGATATCCTCTATGATCAGTATCTCCTTTGGAATAAATACATTTTTTCCATAATATTGTTTTATAAACGATAATAGGATTTCTTTATCTTCGATCCCTTCAACTTCCTTCAGGTTAAAACTCTTATCCCCGATCATCTTCCCTCCCCTGACAAAGAGTATCTGGAGAGTTGCCCTGTCCCCTTCCCTGTGTAAGGCAAGGATATCCTCATCCTCCAGGGATGTAGAGACTATCCGCTGTTTCTCGATCACACTCTCTACAGCAATTGTCTGGTCCCTTATCCTTGCCGCCTCTTCATATCTCATATTATCAGATGCCTCCTTCATCCGTTCCTTTAGGTAGCGCAGCAGATCATCATTTCTCCCCTTGAGAAATAAGCCCACCTCCTTCACTACCTTCCAGTACTCTTCCCTGGTAACATATCCTGCACATGGCGCAAGACACCTTCCCATCTGATAATTCAGGCACGGACGTCTCTTATAACTCCCATCTAAATTATCCTTGCTCTGTCTTAGAGGAAATATTTTATATATTAGCCTGAGCGTCTCTCTGGCCTTCTTTACACGGACGTATGGACCAAAATACCTTGCCTTGTCCTTCTTGACCCTCCGGACAACAGACAATCCGGGGAACTCTTCATCTGTAGAGAGTTTCAGATAAGGGTACTCCTTATCATCCCTTAGCATTACATTGTACCTGGGTTTGTGCTTCTTAATGAGGTTGCTTTCGAGTATGAGCGCCTCTACCTCTGTTGCAGTGGTAATATAATCAATATCCGCAACCTTTAATACCATCTGCTGAATCCTTGATGAAAGCCCTCTCTGATCCTGGAAATACGATCTTACCCTGGAACTTAATGACCTCGCCTTACCAACATAGAGTACATTACCCTTAGCATCCTTCATCAGGTATATGCCCGGGACAGATGGTATGCTATCTGATTTTTCTGTTATATTCATCGTATAGTAGTCTTTTCTCTGATAACACGAGGATAACCTGCTGGTGGTTAAAATTATTTTTCGCCTTGCCCTGGAACAAAATTGCTCATTAATGGATGGACTCTATTATGTTTTTATTTTACATGACAATCAGTTTGTGTCAAGTGACAAGCAATTCTCTCTCAAAACATCAATTTCCCTATCATTCCATTTGATTTGATGGGGGATTAGGAAATCCTATATTTATCAATTTCTGAGCCAAATTGACAATAAGATTCTAATCGTTTATAATGCCAAATTTAATATGCTAAGAGATTAAGAATTTGTATTTTTTAGCCAATATTCTATTTGGCATTATAAAAGGAGGTGATGAGCATAAGCACCAAACTTGATGCATGGACGAATTCTTGTCCTTCCCGCAACGGATGAAGACTTATTTTTATTAGGAATCTAAAAAAGGAGGTTGAAATTATGAAGAAACATAGGATGATATACCGTACTCTTATTTTAACAGCAATACTTTTTATCGCCCTGGTGTTTAATGCAAGTCTAGTTTTTTCGGAGTGTAGCGATGTGCCGGACTACGCTGCGGTCTCTACTGCTCTCAGCACAGTAGTTGCTGTTGGTGGTAATGGAGGGTTGGTGAATAATATGTGGGCGACCGTAGTAGACAGGGACGGGATTGTATGTGCTGTAGCCAGGACAGGCGTTATAGGCGAACAATGGCCGGGCAGTCGGGTCATTTCTGCACAAAAGGCGAATACAGCGAATGCTTTTAGTCTTCCAGGTCTTGCATTGTCCACGGCTAATCTTTACTCTGCTGTGCAACCCGGGGGTAGTTTGTTCGGTTTACAAGAGAGCAATCCTGTGAATCCTGTGGTGGCTTATGCTGGCAAGGCTGTAGACTATGGAACAATCGCTGATCCTATGGTCAATGAGAAAATTGGCGGTGTGAATGTATTTGGCGGCGGATTATCGTTGTATAACGACAGCGGGAAACTCGTGGGAGCTATTGGCGTAAGTGGCGATACCTCCTGTACAGACCATATTATTGCCTGGAAGGTCCGTGACGCACTCGGGTTGGATCGTTTGGATGTAAATCCTACTGCTGGCGTAAGCCCAACAGGTGATGACAACATAATTTTTGATATTGCCCGTAGACACCATAATTTTCAAAGTAAGAGTGGTTTTGGTCACCCTGAATGCGGATTTGGAGAGCGTCCCATTGCTGAGTCCCTTCCGACCACACATCCTGTAGGACCTTAAAGACTTTGCCGTACCCGATATCACAGTAATTCCCGGCGAATTGTAGCTATTCAGGTCCCCCCCTTTGCTAAAGGGGGGGACCTGAATAGCTGAATAGTTACAAAATAATTGGTTCTTCCGACATTTGTGTGGGTAGCCGCAGGCTTTAGCCTGCGCAAATATCGCAGCCTGAAGGCTGCGGCTACCCGCCTTTTCTCCACACTATTTCCGGTAGTGGAATTGTCTTCCTGGCTAAAATTGCGGAAAATCTGGTTTTGGTTTATATTTCTTGTGGAATTTGAATCAGCATGGTATTATCCTCACTAATAGCATTACAGTAGAGGAAAAGGGGATACATCTAAGATTGTGAAAAATTATTTCCAGTACGATGATTTTTATGGTATATATATGTGGAAAGAGGTGGAGAGATGAATGAATGTATATTCTGTAAGGTGATCAAAGGTGAGATTCCGGCAAAGAAGGTGTATGAGGATAAGGAGATCATTGTTATTGATGATGTTAATCCTCATGCCCCGATCCATTTATTGATTATCCCCAAAAGACATATCCCGACATCAATGGAATTAGAGAGCGGGGATAAAGACATGATCGGCTCTGTATTCCTGATTGCCAACAGAGTAGCAGAGGAGAGGGGTATTGCTGACCCGGGTTTCAGGGTTGTAATGAATTGCAATGAAGGGGCAGGGCAATCTGTCTTTCATATACATTTTCATCTCCTTGGCGGTCGTAATATGAAATGGCCACCGGGTTAAGTTAAGAAATGCCTAAAATGCTTAAAGTGAACCAAAGTTAAAAGGTAACTACTCAGGTGGATAGTCTATAGGTATTTAGCTGAATAGTGAGGAAGAAATATGCGAGATCATACAAATAAGGGAATTGCATTATTAATTCGGTCTGTCGAAGCGTTTAGGATACTTGCATGAAAGCAATTTTGCCGGCTGTGAGTTAAAACTTGTAGAGTCTGAAAAGGTGTTGGGAGCCTTGATTCGTTCTTTGCTCAGTCCTAACAGACTACAGTCTAAACAACCTAAGTAGTTACGTTAAAAGATTATATTCTATCTATAGCTGTGGTAATTTGAAGGATTATGAAACCATGATAAAAATTGCACCATCTATTTTATCAGCGGATTTTAGCAGGCTGGGTGAGGAGCTTAAAAAGGTAGAGGACGCAGGGGCAGATCTAATCCATATAGATGTAATGGATGGTCACTTTGTGCCGAATATCACAATAGGCCCCCTAATTGTAAAGGCGGTCAAGATGTCTACAAAACTCCCCCTCGATGTGCACTTGATGATAGATAATCCGGATAGATATATAAAATCGTTTGCAGAAGCAGGCGCTGATATCATTACCGTTCATATAGAGGTCTGTAATCATCTCCAGAGGACGATCCAATCCATCAAAGACCTTAATATTAAAGGTGGTGTGGTCCTGAATCCTGCCACCCCCCTTGTTACCCTCGAAGATATCCTTGAGGATGTAGATATTGTACTCCTGATGTCTGTTAACCCGGGTTTTGAAGGACAGCGGTTCCTGTCTTCTGTATTGCATAAGATTGAAAGGTTAAGAAGAGAGATAGATGAGAGAAATCTGAAGGTTGAGATTGAGGTAGATGGTGGTATCAAGATAGATAATGCAGGGGATGTCATAAAGGCAGGGGGTGATATCTTCGTTGCAGGTTCAGCAGTATTCTACAGTGAAGATTACCGTAAGACTATTGAAAGGCTGAGATCCGCTTCTCCTCTCTAAACTCCTAATATACCGCCTGATTTTCATGCAACGCAGTAGATGGGTAGTTTTCGTTCAGACACTAAAACTCTATCTTTGGTTTTTCTATTGTCCCTGCAATCTTGATGGATGAAAAACCACCTATCCCCCCTTTTTTTATTAAATTTTTGAGGATGCCCATCTCACTCTCAAAGGATGGGGATAACTTAAATCTTATATTCACATCAATAGGACTTTTAGAAAAGTCTCTTCTAAAAAGGATATTTCCCCTCACCTCAATGTTTATATCATTCCCTTCTAATTTCAATCCCTTTATCCTGAGATTATCACGAACAAATTTTACTCCCCCGGTAATCCTGTCATAATGTATGGTTGGAATGGGTATAGCCATTATTTTTAGATTATCAATGCTTCCACTGCCTATATTTATGTCTATCTTCCCCTTCATTGCCCCCTTTCTCCCGGGAGAATAATTGGTAATCTCTATATCTCCCTCTACCCTCCCTGAAACAGATGCATTGAACAACCCCTCTGCTATTGCATGATGTTTTTCCAGTATTAAATCATTAAAATCCGCATTTATCCATATCTTGTTCCTGCTATTATCCCTTTGTACTCCAATCCTTCCGTAAATCTCCCCTCCATAGGCTGAGGTAAAGTACTTTATCTGTCTGGTCTTTGAAAAGAGTGATGTGAGTTGTAATCTCACTTTTAGCTTATCAGCAGAGAATATGATAATCTTACTATCCCTTGATTCCGATATTATCCGTATATCTCTGAAGTCTACTCCTAATGGAAGAAGCGGGTTAATCTTCTGGATATAAACACCCTTGTTAAGTGTATTGTTTAATCTGTCGACTATTCTGTCCTTTAACAAATCATAAGGGAAGTAGATATATATTAAGATAAGAAAGAGGAGGAATCCATAAAATGAATACCCCAGGCCCTTAAGTATTATAGTCTGATTTTCTTTTTTAAAAATCATATTTCTAAGTTACTCTACCTTCCAGTAAACAATCTTTATCTTATCCGTATCCTTTTTAAGGACAGCAAGTATACGTTTTCTTATCCCATTCACCTCTCCTGTTGCATCCACAGAATAGTAGGAGCTCTCTATAGCTATCATATCCTTAATCTCATTGTAACATCCTATAAAATCCTCTATCTGATCAACCTTCTCGAAGGGCTCCTCCTCTTGATGCCCGATGATCTCATTTACATCTACCATTTCAGGCTCGTAGCACAGACTCTCTAACACCTGGCGGGAGGCCGTATTTATATTTATCTTATCATTCACCTGGCGGGAGGCCGTATTTATATTTATCTTTTCGGCCTCATTATCATTCACCGGATATACGGTTAAATATTCCATTAGCTCTTGTAAATCCTTGATCTTTTCATTCTCTTTAACCACTTCAATTATACCCTTTATAAGCCTGAGTTCTGAGATTGTGTCTAATGGCCCATTTTTACATGGATAGGGTGGGTCGAGTGATTCATAATAGGACTGTTCTGCATTTTCTGCTGTCTGGCTTTCGTCATTCTTGTCTATCCAGTCCCGGATGTTATTTATAATATTAATTATTGTATCATCATCTTTATCTATATCCAGGAGGGAGGCTATAATCCTCTGCAATGCATTCAGTCTATTTTCACCTTTAAAAATTTTGTTTATATTGATTTTTCTATTCTCATCAACAATACATACAGACATAACCCCGTCATCAATGGCTAAAGGAGGCATATAGCAGCTCTTTGCCCATTTCTCTGTAAGGTCATCAGGAAGATATTCAGTATCTTCAGCATCTTCCTTGAGTAACGCTATTGCAAAATTTATCCCTGATTTGGCATTATAGTAGGCCTTGACCCCATCCCTGAAATTTCCTGTCATGGTGGTATCAATTTGTATGGTATGGCTAAAGTCCAGGATCGACACCACCAGTATAGTGATGATCAATAGTGTGAGTATCAATGCGATACCCTTTTCATTCGTTAGCATTTTAAGTAAATTAAAAAGTAACCAGGTTGTTTAGACTGTAGTCTGTTAGGACTGCGCAAAGAACGAATCAAGGCTCCCAACACCTTTTCAGACTCTACAAGTTTTAACTCACATCCCTTATTTGTATGATCCCGCATATTTCTTCCTCACTATTCAGCTAAATACCTATAGACTATCCACCTGAGTAGTTACATTTAATATAGTTTATTTATCACTAACCCTGTAAGGAGCTTGGGATAGAAAAAGGTAGATTTCTGCGGCATCCTTTCACCTTTCATAGCTATCCTTTTGACTTCTTCAATCTTGGTGGGATTCAAAAAAAATGCTGCCTGATATCCTCCTTCCTCCATACTGCGAATCACCTCTTCCTCATCGGTTACATATGTAATATTCCTTTGATCTGCTATACTATCTCCGCTTATATTTAATATCCTTTCAATCAAAAGGGCATGAAGTATTGTAACATCTAACAGCCTCCACTCCTCACATCTTGAACTATCTGCGATCTCATCCAGGATACCTTCATCCCTCAGGGAGAGCAGAAGATATCTATTGTCCCCAAAGTACATTCCGAATATGTGCCCTTTCTTGCTTCTTTCCTCCATCTTCCTGAACATATCTATCCTCTTATCCTGTTCATCACCCTTATCTTTATCAAAGGGAAATGATTCTATGGAGAAGTGCTCCCCTATCTTTCTCTCCACCTCTTCCTTGTTGAAAGATGGCAGATTTTTTATTAGGCGGTGTGTGGGTAATATAGTCAATCCCTCTGTATCCGAGTTGGTGAGATAAGTCATGATATAGTTGTAAGGCTCCCTCCCTGTAAAATCAGGAGATTTACTCCTTATCTCATTCCGGTATGTAATAGCTGTCTCATAACGGTGATGACCATCTGCGATGAGTATCTTTTTATCCCTTATCTCTGAGATTATCTTATTCTGCGTTTCAACATCTGTCACAGCCCATAGATAATGCCTGTCTCCCTCATCGTCTGTAATATTGACCAGGGGTTCTCTCTTCATCTCCCTCTCCATAAGATCATCTATATTCATCTGAGAGTCAGAATAGACACCAAATATCTGACTGAAATTTGCCCTGCATCTCCTTAGCACCTGAAGTCGATCCTCCTTTGGTTGTGATAATGTTTCTTCATGGGGAAAGATGTCCCCCTTCCCGAATTCCTCCAGCTTTAACAGGGCAATAAATCCATTTCTAATCCTCTTCCTATCCCCATCTTCCCTATGTGTATAACCGATGTGAGGGGGGATGGAATACTCTTGCCTGTAGATATATATACAGGGATTGCTATCCCTGATCAAGACCTCCCTTTTCAGCCAGTCCTTAAAATATCTATCAGACCTTATATAACGATTATTCGTTGAATCATCATCCCATGGGAGATCCTTCCCATATATCAGACGCACTATGTTATAATTGTCTTTTAGATAATATTCATCCTGTCCTGCCCCGGATATTACATCATAAGGAGGTGCTACAACAGAGTTAAGAGGCTTAATCTTTTCTCTATTATATAAAATTCCCCTGAACGGGATTATATTAACCATATGATTATTGATAACATAAAAGGAGTGGGATTACAAACTCTATTTTCGATTTAAAAGAAGTAAAATTTTTGTAACCGTTCACGGTTTACGGTTAACAGTTAATGAAAACAGAAAGTAAAAGGAAATTGAAAAAACTGTGAACTGTGAACGGTTACAAATTTTTAAAGGGATATACAGATAGGCCATGAGCGGTAAAAAACCATTAATCATTATCTTGATTCTGTCTCTTCTCTTCATAATAGGGGGAATCGTTTTTTCTATCTATTATCTCCTGCATCTAAACTATAATGATTTAATTACAAAGGGTATAGAGGATATCATTCAGAAGGAGGTCTCTATAGAGAATGTCGACTTAAGCATACGTCGCGGGATTGGGTTCAAACTCGATAATGTGCTCATTAAGGAGAAGGGAGGGGATGACAAGATATATTTCCTCTCGGCAGATCATCTCACAGTAACTATAAGATTGCTCCCTCTTATCAGAAAGAGGTTTATAGTCAAGGAGATCGTTCTCGATACCCCCTATATAAACATCAAGAGAGATAAGGAGGGGAGGTTTAATCTGACGAATCTGACAGGAATATTCATCCCGCCTGCAAAAAATGTCAGGGGTCGATATAGAGATTTTCATATAGTGTTAAACAGATTCTATATCAGAAACGGCAGGGTGAGATTTACAGATAAGTTTATCTCCCCCGAATCTGTGACTACAGAATTAGAGGATATATCTTTCGCATTAGAGAGGTCCCTCCTGAAAAGGGTCTTTTTGTTTACCCTTAATGGAAGATTACCTGACAGAGATGAATTTGCCTCTGTCAGCATCTCAGGGGAGTTAAAAAATATCCAGAGGTATCTTGATCCTCAGACGATATTTATAGAAGGAAATGTAAGAATAAGTTCTCTTGATTCGTCACATTTTTTAGATTATTATGCCCCCTACATCCCTTTGAGGCCCGGGGGTGTCCTTGATATAGATGCCAATTACTCAGGGAATATCTCGGGTACCTTTCAATCCTCCGGGGAGATAAGAGGGCATTCCCTCACTTATGGACATAAAGAGGCATTTTTAAATCCACCGGCACCACACTCTGCTATCTTGAAATATGATGTGAGAGTAGACAAGGATACCATAGATCTTAAAGAATTGGATGTCAAAATAGAAGGATTTACCATAACAGGGAAGGGGCTGCTTAAGGATCGTAATTCAGAGGATCAAAAGGTAGCATTTGAGATAAACACCTCACCTCTTACTATAGAGAGGGGAAAAAGATATATCCCCCTAAAGTTACTTCCTCCGGAGATACATGATTTTATTGCGAATAGAATCACCAATGGAGAGATAAAAATAGGTGCGGTAAGGTTTTCAGGAAGAATAAGCCAGTTAAAGAGATTAGATACTGCTGAGGGCTTTGACCTCTTATCTGGCGAGATATCCTTATTTGGTATAACCGCGGACCTGGCCGAAGATTTATCCCCTATAAGGGATATAGATATGGTAATAGCATTGAAAAAAGGGACATTAGAGATTACACATATCTCCGGAGAGTACAGGGGTTGCAAACTAACAGAGGTCAGGGGAAATATCTCTCAGATTGCAACCTCTCCTATACTAGACCTAACGATAAAGGGAGACATGGACATAAAGGATGTAAAGGATCTTTTCACTTATAAAATCGCTATCGGGGGCATAAGACCATATCTCAATGATATTCAAAGTATTACAGGAAAGGCAACCCTTAACATAAGTCTATCAGGAAAGGTCCATGATCTGTCTTCCCTTATCATTGAAGGTGATATAATTCTCAATAGATTGGATTTAGATCATAAAAAGTTACCATTACCCATATCAGCCTTAGCAGGAAATATCCACATCTCGAGGGAGATATTAAGGATAATAAAGATGAACGGATACTGGGGGAATTCCCCCCTAACCTTGCAAGGGGAGATAAGGTCTTACAATTCAGAAACCCCTTTCCTGGATATAAGACTCAATTCAAGATTAAATCCATCTGAGTTTGCCAGGCTGATTAGGATTGAAGGGATCAAAGATATAGAGTTAGACGGGGTTATGGATATAGAACTCCTTGCAAAGGGATATCTCAACAGATTGAAACTATTCAGTTCATTAAATCTGACAGAGGCCGGCTGCCAGTATAAAGGATGGCTAATAAAGGGATCCGGTTTGAAGAATCAGATGTCCTTTAAGGGTACCCTCATAGATATGAAGGAGATACAGATTGATAAATTGACTCTGATACTAGGGGACAGTACCATTTTTGCAAAAGGCAAAGCTCACTTGCAAAAACCGCAGATTAGTATTATAATATTTCCTCATAAAATTGCGATGGATGATATTGGTCAGATAGTCTCATTTATTGAAAGGGATGAGAAGGATGGATTTATTACTGTAGCACTTAATGCAGATGCTAATGCAGAAGACTTCCGGATGGAGGGAGATGTTACCCTTGAACAGGTGGGTATGCAATTAACCAAGCTATCCCGACAGATCAGTCAACTGAATGCAAAGATAAATTTCACAAGGGATAAGATAGCAATCCCCTCGGCCACTTTTAAGATTGGCGATTCTTATATAGAACTTAATAATGGAAAGATAGAGGACTTTTACAAACCTGTAGTTACAATTAATATTCATGCCCCGAGACTTGATTTTAACGATATACGACTAAAGAAACAGAGAAGTATAAGAGAGATAAACCAGCTCCTTAAAGATATGCCCATCTTCACAAGATCTAGCGGGAAGGGGATAATAATTATCGATGATGGAGGATTTAAGGATCTGCGTCTTGGAAAAATCAATGCGGATATTCTTCTAAAGAATGGCCTGATAAAGGCGAAGGATATTATAATTAAATTTGATAAGAGTTATCTCAAGGGTACTGCCGGGTTAAACCCGGTTTCAGAAAAAGGGTTTGAATTTGACATTAATATGTATGGTAAAAGTATGGATATAGAAGAATTGTTAAAGACCCTTGGACCGGATTTCAGGAATAGTATGAGCGGTACCATTTCCCTGTCTTCAAATCTGTGGGGATCCGGATACAGCTTAGAAGAGATAAGAAGGTCACTCTTTGGAAAGTTTCATTTCTATATGAAAAAGGGCATGATTAATAGCTCAAAACTAAAGGCAGCGATGAGTTCGATATTAAATATCCCTCAACAAGATAATGGGAGAGCATCTGAAACGATATCTCAAGATAAGACTTATAACATCATCAGGGGTGATTTCCTTATCAAGGATGGAATGGCATATACAGAGAACTTTTTAATGGATACTGCTGAAAAGAGGATATTTGCTGTAGGCAATATCGATTTGGGGGAAAAAGAGATCAATCTGTTGATCGGTATTGCACCATTAGCCACCCTTGACAGGCTTATAAACAGTATCCCTATAGTAGGGAGGATACTTACAGGGGATGACAAGGGGCTGCTTGTAACATACTATGAGGTAAAGGGTAAGATGCCAAAACCGAAGATTACCCCTATCCCCTTTAAGTTCTTGAGTGAAAAGATAGTTGATATTATCAAGGGGGTACTTCTTACCCCGCGGGAGATATTAACACCCCCGTAAAAGAAGTGCCTAAAGTGCCTAACGTGAACTAAAGTTATGGATAATAAAGAATTCCAAATATGAAGAATGCGGTGAATTGCTTGCTATTTTATATATTGGAAAAAGTAAATCCTCAAAAAAGATTATATTCAATTAACTTTAGGCACTTTAGCTCACTTTAGGCACTTTAGTTCACTGAGAAAGGAGTGATAATTATGCAAATAGAAAGCATAAAGAGGATATATGCGAACTACTCTAATTTTTATGACCTTTTATTCAAACAGTTTTTTTACCCACGTCAGAAACATGTAATTCAAACAATGAAGATTAAGCCAAATAGAAAGGTACTCGATGTCGGTGTAGGTACAGGGCTCTCACTCCCTGTCTACCCCCGGCACTGTTATGTTACCGGTATTGATCTCTCTGCAGAGATGCTTAAGAAAGCCAGAGAAAAGGTGGAGAGATTGAATCTTTCACATGTAACCTTAAGAGAGATGGATGCAATGAACCTCGATTTTGAGGATGACACATTCGACTATGTAATAGCTACATTTGTTATAAGTGTTGTTCCGGATCCTATCAAGATGATCTCAGAGATGAAGCGTGTAAGCAAAAATGGAGGAAAGATTGTTATCGTAAATCATTTCCAAAGTCAGAACAAATTTATTGCAAAGATCGAGGAATGGTTCTCCCCTCTGAGTAGAAAGATTGGATGGAGATCAGATCTTTCGCTTGATAAGCTTGTTAAAAATGCCAATATAGAAATAGATTATAATTATAAGCTTAGGAAGATAGATTTATGGAACGTTGTTTTTGTAACAAATAACAAATCGAATCAAAACGTCGCGGAATTTCTATAACTCGAAAGTTTAGTTACAATATGTTACACCACATATATTTGCCTTTTGGGTGGATGTCCGGAAATTCATAATTTGTGTGAGCCTACAAGATGGCTCCGCGCCTCGGCCACGGTAAATAGAGAACCTGTGACGCAGATCATATCATCCTTATCTGTCTTATCTCTCACACTCCGGAGGGCAGAGGTTATATCTTCTATGATCACAACATCTTTACCGACTTTAGATGCCTCATTCTTTAAAACCTCAGGATCAGCCCCCCTTGGGATATCAGGTCTGACGAGTGTGATATGATCAGATATAGGCATAAGCGTCTCCATTATACCAGCAATATCCTTATCTTCTAAGATACCGATGACCAAGAACAGTCTCCTGTACCTGAAATAGGAGAGCGTCCTGACCAGGGCCTTTGTACCGGCCGGATTGTGGCCACCATCCAAGAGGATATATGGAGACCCGGAGATGATCTCCATCCTTCCCTTCCACTCAACCTTCTCAAGCCCTTTTTTGATACCATCCTCTGTTATATCAAATCCTATGCCCCTCAACCTGAGACATACCTCTACAGCCACAGCCGCATTGATGATCTGATGCCTTCCCAGGAGGGGTATCCTTAGATCACAAAAAGCATTATCCTTGCTGTTCAGATTAAATATATTCCCAATAGTATCACTCTTTATTATATCTATATAAAAATCCCTCCCTAATATGATAAGCCCTGCATTACGTTCCTCACAGATTCTCTCAATCTCTGATATTACCTCAGGATGCTGTGATGTGGTTACAACAACCCCATTCTCCTTTATAATACCTCCCTTTTCTCCGGCAATCTCTCTCAGGCTCCTCCCCAGGAAATCTATATGGTCATAATCTATGTCTGTAATCACAGATATGAGAGGGGTTAATACATTGGTTGCATCAAGCCTGCCACCCATCCCGGTCTCTACAATGGCTATATCTATCCCTTCCTCAGCAAAATATATAAATGCCATAGCAGTGATAAATTCAAAGAAGGTCAATTTTCCATTATATATAGGATCTACCTCTATAATTTCCCTGATCTTCTCTGTTATCTTAACGATTTTATCTTCAGGTATCATATTACTCTTTATCCTGATCCTCTCCCCGAGGTCATATAGATGTGGAGAGGTATATAATCCTGTTCTATAGCCACATACCTGAAGTATGGAGTCTATAATAGCTGCTACAGATCCCTTTCCGTTTGTCCCGGCAATATGAACAGCTTTTAGGTAATTATGCGGGTTATCTATAAGATGAAGCAGCCCTGATATCCTGGTAAGGGTTAAGTCAATTCCAAGTCGTTGAAGATTGAAAAGATATTGTATGGTTTCATTATAATCTCTCATGCATGTCAACAAATAAATATGCCTCTTGGGATCATTATTGCCTGACGTGGCTATTTGTCCACGTAAAACACGGGTTTTGCTGCAGGAAGACAGTAAACGCTTCCACTGGAAGCGGGGGGCTAAAATAAAAACCTTGAGCTTTATCACAATGATGCTTATGGAGAAAAATCAGTTGTTCCCTGGATTCCACTCCCTCAGCTACCACCTGCATGTTCAGGTTGTGTCCCAGCGAGATAACGGCTGTGGTGATCGCAGCATCCTCCGGGTTAGTCGTTATATCCTGTACAAAGGATTGATCAATTTTAAGCTTGTTAATGGGAAAACGCTTCAGATAGTTTAAAGAAGAATAACCTATCCCAAAGTCATCGATGGAAATTTTGACTCCTCTTGCCTTAAGTTCTTGCAGGATAACAATAGTGGTCTCTGCGTCTTGCATAACAGCGCTTTCAGTAAGCTCCAATTCCAGGTATTTGGAATCAAGACCGCTTTCTTTTAGGACCCGGTCAATAGTTTCCAGAAGATCCTTTTGCTGAAACTGCCTTGCTGAAAGGTTTACTGCTACAGGCATTGGGGTAAAGCCTGCTGCCTGCCAGAGCTTGTTTTGTCGACAGGCCATGCGTAGTCCCCATTCCCCCATAGGGACAATAAGTCCTGTTTCTTCTGCCAGGGGGATGAAATCCTTTGGTGGAACCAATCTCTCAAACTGCTGCCAGCGTATCAGGGCTTCCATTCCGATGATTCGTCCTGTCTTGAGATCAACCTGAGGTTGATAGTATAACAAAAATTCTTCTTTTTCCAGAGCACGGCGCAGGCTGGTTTCCAACGCCAACCACCCAATCGATTTGGCATTGAGGGTGTCAGTATAAAATTGATAGTTGTTTTTCCCTCGCTCCTTGGCGTGGTACATGGCTGTGTCGGCATTTTTAACCAGGGTTTCTGCATCGCGACCATTAGATGGATGAATAGCAATTCCGATGCTGACACTTACAAAAAATTCATGTGCTTTCACCACAAAGACTTTAGATAAAGCTTTGAGGATTTTCTTCGCCACTTTGGCAGCATCCGTAGTCTGTTCGAGGGTTGGAAGGATCACAGCAAATTCATCGCCACCCCAGCGGGAGATGGTATCACTGTCACGCACGCATTCTTTCAAACGTTCAGCCACGCTTTGCAGCAATAAATCACCAACAGAGTGTCCCAGGATGTCATTGATGGTTTTGAAACGATCCAGATCAAGAAATAACAGTCCTACAAACTTTCCATAGCGTTTTGCTTGCTTCAGTGCCTGTTGCAGACGATCCTGGAACAACAGACGATTGGGCATTCCGGTCAGGAGATCATGATGTGCTAAGTAATTAAGGCGATCTTCCGATTGTTTAATTTTAGTAATGTCAGAGAAAACAGCCACATAGTTGATGGCCTTAGCTTTATCATCCCTGATAGTATTGAGATTCAACCAGGCGGGGAAGCTTTCTCCGTCCTTGCATCGACTCGATATTTCCCCCTGCCAATAGCCTCTTTTCAACAGGGTTTTCCATATGTTTTTATAGAAATCGCTATCATGTGCTTCTGATCTCAATAGGTCGATGGTTTTGCCAATGGCTTCTTTTGCGCTGTAACCGGTAATTATAGTGAAGGCCGAGTTTACTGATTGAATGTTCCCTCTTCTATCAGTGATCATGATTCCTTCTGTGGTGTTTTCGAATACTTTAGCGGCCATGCGCAGTTTTTCTTCCGCCTGCTTGCGCTTTGTGATGTCACGAAAACTCCACACTCTCCCGACAGTTTTTTTTTCTATCACCTGGGGCTTTGAATAGCGTTCAACGATTCTTCCATCCTTAAACTCGATAAAATCGTAACTCTCAGCATCCGGCTGACTATATAATTTTTTTACTCTTGCGACAAAGCCTTCGGGATCTTTTAACTGATCCAGGACACATACCAATGCCCGGGCATCATCCCGTGAGGCTGCAATGGACTCAGGGATATGCCACATATCTATAAATTTTTGATTAAAACTTGACCATCCCCCCTCGTTGTCAACTACCAGAATACCATCGGCAGTTGATTCGAGTGTGGCATGGAGAAGAGAAAGATATCTCTCACGCTCCTCCTCTGCATGCTCACGTTCAGTTATATTCCGGACAATCACAATAATTTGATTTTCCGGTAATGGCAGCAGCCTTGCTTCGTAAAATTGTTCCCGATCCCGGGTCATTAGAGAATACTCTATACTTACGAGCGATTTTTTTTCTTGCACTTGATGAATCGCTTCGTGAAATTTCTTTCTAACATTCTCCAAAGGAATATCCTGGATTCGTTTTCCAAGTAGCTTTCCCGCTGTGAGGTATAAGTCAGTTGAGCTTTCTGTTTTGTACTCAAGGATCGTACCTTCAACATCAAGCCGAAAAAATAGATCAGGAAAAGCCTGAAAAACTGCTTGCATCTCAGAATTAGCCTGAAGCAATTCTTGCGAACTCAGTTCAAGAGATCGCTCAATCATTTTGCGGTCATCATCAAAGTGCCAATAGGCCTCATTAATGGCCTCAATGCACTTTTGCCATTCTTTCGGGATGAAGTCAGCATTACCGAAATGTCGATTAAGCTGACGTTTCAGTAAACTGTGCATCCGCTCCATAGGCTATCTCTCCGAAAAGGTGGTGATGGTCATTGTCTGATTATGCAATTCACATTTTGCGTTGGGTGTAAAAGGTGAAATTTCTCCATAAGAATAAAATCCTGTGAGAATCGTTCGGTCACCTAACACATCACGGACCCCTTCCACCTCCTCTTCAATCCTTTGCTTAAGGACTATTTTTCTGCCAACACAACTGATCAGAATCGCTAAATCTGGAGAGAAAGAGCCAATAGCTTCATAACAGGTTTTAGCCGCTCCGACAGCTCCATCGATCAGCCTGTCGAAATTAGCTTTCATTAAGCGTGCGTAAGTTCCTTCAGGAACATCTCCTGCAAATGTCATGCTATGATCTTTTTCGTTTACAGATAAAATGGTACGAACCACCGGCGTCTCACCTTCTTTTGTTCGAAGACTCAAGGGGAAAAGAAGTCCACTGGCCGGCAGATCTTTTGCGTGTTCACCCAGATATTTTTTATACAATTCTAATGCCGATTTTCCGTCCAATTCATACAAAACGCTCCCTTTTGACCTGGTGATCAACCTTTCAGGACCAAATGGATCCCATCCCCCCAAAGAAGCGTAACCGATTTTTAACCGATCACTGTATAGCCCTAACACAGCAATAGCATCCCTTTCAGGTACACTGTCCCATAATACGAATGTTTCCTCGAAACGTTCGCCGTCTCCGGAGAGCCCGCCTGTTACAGTAACCTCGTCCGGCAAATATTTTATCAGTCCTTTTACCAGATCGCTGCCGTTTACATTAAGTCCGTCTGAAACCACAAAAACATGTACCAATCTTTCCTTATCAAGGGATCTGGCCAGGTGTTCTCCTGCCTGGAAACTATTTTTCACTTCACCGATTTTTATTTGAGCCCCCTTAAGCTGTGTATGTTCAAAGGCGATGGCCGTGACTACCAATGAATCATCTGTTACCCGGGTATCGCAAATCTCTCCAGCCGTAGAACAGCCTAAAAGATGAGCTTTAGGATAAGCGTTTTTGATCTCATCAAAACATTTTTGTTCTTTTAGTATCGAAGTGCTGCCAAATAGCAAAACCAACCGGACATTTTCAGATAACTTGCCCGGGGGTTCAGGTTCCCAACCCGTTGCTTCTACCCATCTAGTTTGTTCAATTTTCATGTCATCACCTCCTACTCTAACGCAACCTAAAGGTTGCGGCTACCCTGTTTTTGAAATTTTTGCAGTAAAGTCATGATTCCTTCTCAAAAATTGTGTTTCCAAAGAAATCGAGTAGTTTGCTTATGGTACTCTTCATATCCTTTCTGTGTACAACCGTATCAACAAAACCGTGTTCTAAGAGAAATTCAGATCTCTGAAACCCATCAGGGAGTCTTTGTTTGATAGTCTGTTCAATAACCCTGGGGCCGGCAAAACAAATCAATGCCTCTGGTTCAGCAATAATGATATCGCCAAGCATGGCTACACTCGCAGTGACCCCGCCTGTTGTAGGGTCTGTCAGGATAGAGATAAAAGGAATTTTTGCTGCTGAGAGTCTTGCAAGGGAAGCCGAGGTCTTGGCCAGTTGCATAAGTGAAAAGATCCCCTCCTGCATACGTGCACCCCCCGAGCATGAGACTATGAGCATGGGGACCCTCTTATGGATAGCGCGTTCTATTCCCCTTGTTATCTTCTCGCCAACAACCGATCCCATGCTCCCACCCATAAACTTAAATTCAAAGACACATATCTGTATGCGGTGACGGTTGATAGTCCCTGCGCCGCATACAATGGCATCTTTCAGATTCGTTTTTTTGGACGACTTCTTCAATCTATCCTTGTATTTCATGGTATCCCTGAATTTAAGCGGGTCTGTGGATACCATATCCCTGTCAAATTCCTGAAAACTCCCCTCATCAAGGAGTAATCCGATCCTCTCCATTGCACTGATTCTATAATGATAATTACATTTTGGACAGACCCGGGCATTATTCTCAAACTCGGTCTTGTAGATTATCTCTCTACACCTATCACATCTCATCCACATCCCATTCGGGACTTTTACTCTATCTCTTTTTATCTTTGCCAGTGGGGCCTTAACCCTGTGAAACCATGCTACCATAAATTAACCTATAACCTATAACTCATGACTAATAACGTAACCGTTCACAGTTCACAGTTAATGAAAACAGAATGATTCATTGAAAAAACTGTAAACTGATAACTGTGAACTGTTACGTTTTAACTTTAGGCACTTTTTTTCTGTATACTACTTTATTTACAGCATTAAGGTATGCCTTAGCACTTGCCTCTATTACATCGGTACTCGCCCCTCTCCCTGTCACGACATCGCCATTGAACCCTACCCTTATTGCAACCTCACCAATAGCATCTTTCCCGCCCGTAACCGCCCTTATGGAATACGTGATCAGTTTCCCCGGTATGCCTGTTATTCTATCAACAGCCTTATAGGTTGCATCCACCGGCCCATCACCTATAGCAGCATCCTGTGTAATTGTATCTCCCCTCTTCAGTTTTATGGTAGCAGTGGGGATGGTATGATTCCCGCTTGTAGTCTGTAAATACTCAAGAACAAATGTCTCTGGTACCTGAGATATCTCATCCTCAACTATCGCCTCAAGGTCTTCGTCAAATATATCCTTCTTCATATCTGCCAGTCTCTTGAATCGCACAAAGGCCTTTTCCAGCTTCTCTTTACTGAGTTTAAATCCCAGGGCCTCAAGCCTCTTTGAGAATGCATGCCTTCCGGAGTGTTTCCCCAACACCAGTTTGCTTTTGGTAAGACCGATGGATTCAGGGGTCATTATCTCATAAGTAGTCCTCTCCTTCAGTACCCCATCCTGATGGATACCTGATTCGTGCGCAAAGGCATTTTCCCCTACTATGGCCTTGTTTGGCTGAACCACTATACCTGTAATACTGCTTAACAGCTTGCTTGTCTTGTATATCTCCTTTGTCTTGATCCCTGTCTTTAAACGGAGATAATCAACCCTTGTCTTAAGCGCCATAACCACCTCTTCTAAGGAGGCATTTCCGGCACGTTCTCCAATACCGTTTATGGTGCACTCTACCTGCCTCGCACCATTTTCTATAGCAGCAAGGGAGTTGGCAACAGCCAGTCCAAGATCGTTATGACAGTGTACACTTATCACGGCCTTCTCTATATTAGGGACATTCTCCCTTATCCTCTTTATCATTGAGCCGAACTCTGTTGGTACGGCATATCCTACAGTATCCGGGATATTGATGGTGGTGGCTCCGGCATCTATGGCAGCCTCTATTACATGGCAGAGGTATTCAAGATTACTTCTCACCGCATCCATGGCCGAGAACTCCACATCATCGGTATATTGTCTGGCATATCTCACTGCCTCTACTGCGTCATGGAGTACCTCTTCTCTGCTCTTTTTTAACTGATATCTTAGATGGATATCCGAGGTAGAGACAAAGGTATGGATCCTCGCCTTTTCAGCATACTTAAGAGCCTTCCATGCACGGTCTATATCCTTCTTTATCACCCGGCAAAGACCTGCAATGATCGATCCCTTTACATTTCTTGCAATCTCCTTTACTGCCTCAAAATCACCCTCAGAGGCGATGGGGAAGCCTGCCTCTATGATATCGACCTTAAGTCTTGCCAACTGTGTTGCAAGCCTCACCTTCTCCTCTATATTCATACTGAAACCAGGGGACTGTTCTCCATCCCTGAGGGTTGTATCAAAGATCGTTATCCTTTTACCCTTCTTCACCAATCTGTTCCTTTCTCTCTGTTGCTGACTTAAGACGTCTTCTGTAGAAGAATATACCCTCTACAGGGCCGGACAGGGCATACAGGACGGTTATCAAAAATATCATTATTTCAGGTATGGTCGCAATAATATAGATGAACAGGATAGAAAATACCAATATATTAAATGGTTTCCTTTTTTTTAGTTCCAATTCCTTCAGGCTTCTATATCTAATATTACTTACCATCAAAAATGCCAGCAGATATACGATTATAACCATGATGAGAGGCTCTGTCCTCTCAATAGAGAGTATGTCCTTTGTCATAATCACGAGTGAGGCAATCACACCAGCAGCAGCAGGGATCGGTAACCCCCTGAAGTAGTTATCCCTGATGATGGGTGACTTTGTATTATACCTTGCAAGTCTTAACACACCACATATCACAAAGAGGAATGCTGCCATCCACCCGATCCGGCCAAAGGGTTTAAGGACCCAGACATATGTCAGGAGGGCCGGTGCGATTCCAAATGATATTAGATCAGCAAGAGAGTCATACTCCAGTCCAAAATCGCTGGAGGAATCGGTCATCCTCGAGATCCTTCCATCCAGTCCATCAAAGATAGCAGCTATTATAATAGCAACGGCTGCATGATAAAACTGATTATTAACTATGGCCACTATGGCATAGAAACCACAAAAGACGTTTCCTGTAGTTAACAAACTTGGTATGATATATATACCTTTTTTTATCTTCATTTTTTTGTCCGTCCTTTTTTTCCTTCCCACAATTGTCCCCCCTTTTGCAGGCACAGGGGCCTTTCAAGGGCAGGCGCAAGACCTGCCCCTACTGTATCCTTCCCAGGATTGTCTCCCCCCCTTTAACCTTGTCACCAACTCTCACGCATATCGCTGTATCCAATGGGAGGATTATATCCACCCTTGAACCAAACCTGATAAGACCAAACCTCTCCCCGGGCCCCAGGGAATCCCCTTCCTTTACCCAACAGACGATCCTCCTCGCTATAAGACCGGCAATCTGTTTAACGATTACCCTGATGCTACCATTCTCAATCAGGATACTATTCTGTTCATTTAAGAGTGATGCCTTTTCCTTGAAGGCAGATAAAAATATCCCGGGGTTATAGGTCCTCTTTACTATTCTCCCTGAACATGGAAAGCGATTGATATGAACATTGAATATTGAGAGAAATATACTTATACATATTCCCTTTGAGTTCAACAGACTATTGTCATCTACCTCTGTAATCTTTATTACTTTACCGTCTGCCGGCGAGAGAACAGCGTCTGACTGATCCGGGATATCTCTAGCAGGATCACGGAAGAAATAGGCTATAAATAGTGTCAGGAAAGCAAAGACATTTGCTATTATAAAGAGGTGAAAAAAAAAGAACAGGATTGTCAATCCCGCAAATGGCAGGATAAACCTGAATCCTTCCTTTGCTATTGGTATTCTGAATCCTTTGTCTTCCACTCAAAAATTCCCTCAAATTAGTGAATAGTGGATAGTCGTTAGTGAATAGCTAAATACTAACGACGAAATACTAATGACTAATTATTTTTTAATCCACTTCATCATACTGCGGAGTTCTTTTCCTACTACCTCTATAGTATGTCCTGCATCTCTTCTGGTCAGTGCATTAAATACAGGGCGGTTTGCCTTATTCTCGAGTATCCACTCCCTTGCAAATTCCCCTGACTGTATCTCCTCAAGGATTAGACGCATCTCATCACGGGTCTCCTCACTGATAATCCTGCTGCCCCTTGTAATATCACCATACTGAGCCGTATCACTGATAGAATGCCTCATCCTGGTGATCCCACCCTCATGGATCAGGTCAACAATCAGCTTCAACTCATGCAGACACTCAAAGTAGGCCACCTCTGGTTGATAACCAGCCTCTATAAGGGTATCAAACCCTGCCCTGATCAGTTCGCTCACACCGCCGCACAAGACAGCCTGCTCTCCAAAGAGATCTGTCTCTGTCTCCTCTTTGAAGGTTGTCTCGATAACACCTGCCTTTGTCCCGCCAATACCCCCGGCATAGCCAAGTCCTAACCCCTTTGCATTCCCTGTGGCATCTTGATGAATCGCCAGGAGGCAAGGGACACCATTACCCTCGGTGTACACCCTTCGCACCAGATGACCCGGCCCCTTGGGAGCAACCATAAAGACATCAACATTGGCGGGGGGTACTATCTGTCCGAAATGAATATTGAAACCATGGGCAAAGGCCAATGCATTTCCCTTTTTTAGATGAGGTGCTATTTCGTTCTGAAAGGTCTCCCCCTGTCTATCATCAGGGACGAGGATCATTATAATATCTCCCTCTTCTGATGCCTCAGGTATAGTTGCGACCTTGAGACCTTCCTTCTCAGCGATTCCCCGGCTAAGGCTTTCCTTTCTTAGCCCAACCACCACATCCATGCCGCTATCATTCAGATTGAGAGCATGTGCATGTCCCTGACTCCCATACCCGATAATAGCGATTTTCTTATCCTTAATTATCCCAATATCTGCATCATTATCATAATAAATATTTACCATTTTAAAATTCTCCTTTCGCCTGGAAATACCCCCTCACCCTAACCCTCTCCCCCCAGGGGAGAGGGGACTGAATAACTAAATCCCTCCCCTGGAGAAGAGCGGACTGACTAATTGACTCCCTCACCCTTGAGGGGAGTGCAGTAATTCCCCCCTTTACTAAAGGGGGGTCAGGGGGGATTAGGTTTACATTCTCCATTTTACCGACTGATCAGCACGACCATTTTATTATACCAATGATTTAGCTCCCCTGGACATAGCAATCCGGCCTGTCCTGGCAATCTCCTTTATGCCAAGGGGTTTCAACATCTCAATAATTGCGACGATCTTCCCTTCATCTCCTGTTATTTCAATGGTGTATGTCTTTGGACTAACATCTACTATCTTTCCGCGAAATATATCTGCGATCCTCAGTATCTCTGCACGTATTGAAGGTTCTGCATTTACCTTGATCAGAACTATTTCACGGTCCACGAATTTTTCCTCTGTGAGATCGACGACCTTTATGACATCCACAAGCTTATTGAGCTGTTTGGTAATCTGCTCAATAATACGATCATCTCCCCTGGTAACAATGGTCATCCGGGATACCTTGGGATCAATAGATTCAGCCACACAGAGACTCTCTATGTTGAATCCCCGGCCGCTGAAAAGTCCTGCAATACGGGCAAGGACTCCAAATTTGTTTTCAACAAGAACTGATATAGTATGTCTCATTTTATAGTATTTAGTATTTAGTCGTTAGTATTTAATTATTCACGAAAGGAGTATCATTTCCTTTATAGGCCTGCCTGCCGGCACCATGGGATAAACATTCTCCTCAGGTTCCACTACAAAGTCTATCACCACTGGTTTTGGTGAGGCTATAGCCTCCTTAATAACCTTCTTTACTTCTTCAGGTTTTTTTGCCCGTAGTCCAACAGCGCCGTATGCCTCTGCCAGCTTCACAAAATCAGGGGTAGTATCCATATAGGTAGAGGAGTAACGTCTGTCGTAAAAGAGCTGTTGCCACTGTCTGACCATACCCAGAAAACCATTATTTAGTATCGCAACATTCACAGGGAGGTTATACTTTACAGCCGTTGCCAGCTCCTGCACATTCATCTGAAAGCTTCCATCCCCCGCGATATCAAATATTATTTTTTCAGGAAAGGCTACCTGTGCCCCTATTGCAGCAGGGAAACCATATCCCATTGTCCCCAGTCCCCCAGAGGTTAGAAGGGTGCGTGGCTTTGTAAATTTATAATATTGGGCAGTCCACATCTGGTTCTGCCCGACCTCGGTAGATATGATGGCATCACCTTTGGTGATCTCATTTATCTGTTCAATAACATACTGGGGTTTTATTTTTTTGCCCTTCTCCTGCTTATATGCCAGGGGAA
>QIDP01000119.1 GCA_003229375.1 Nitrospirota bacterium | reverse complement strand
ATCTTAAATACTTCATACTTAAAATCTTTCAGGCTAGTGATCCTATCCCGATACCTCTACCTGTACCGTAGTAATTGGGAGAAGAGCCTAATTTTTCAACTTAAACCTGGCAACATCGTCAGAATAATTACGGGATGGCAAATATGAAAAAGAAAAAAAAGCAAACAGAAGAAGAAATTGATAAAATAGTAATTGCAGAGGCTGATGATATGTCAAAGTGGGAAAAGCCAATAACGGTTATACCTGCTGCAATTCGGTTTTCACCAGCAGTTATTGAAAAGGCCAAATATCTCGCTAAACTTCACAATGCTCGTAGTTACCAAATATGGTTAAAGCAAATCGTGGAAGAACGTATTAAACTTGAAGAAAAACTTCTTTCTGATTTTAAACGAGAATTAAAAATAGCAAGTAAATGATGCAACTCTACTCCCCTTGAGGCTTTACAGTCTATGAACCTGATCCTGCAGATTAGGAGTTAAACTTAATCTCCCAGAAGGCGATAGAGAAGAAGATATTTTTGATACGCGGTAAGAAGGTGATGCTGGATAGAGATCTGGCGAAGCTATACGAAGTAGAGACCAAGGTTTTCAATCAGGCAGTAAAAAGAAACATATCGCGATTTCCTTCCGATTTTATGTTTCAGCTAACGAAAGAAGAATATGAAAGCTTGAGGTCACAAATCGTGACCTCAAGTTGGGGAGGAAGAAGATATCTTCCTTATGTTTTTACTGAGCAAGGTGTGGCCATTGTGCTAAATAGTGAAAGGGCGATACAGGTTAATATTCAGATAATGCGGACATTTGTCAAATTAAAAGAGATGCTATCTACCCATGCCGATCTAAAGAGAAAAATTGAAGCAATGGAAAGAAAATATGACCAGCAGTTCAAAATAGTATTTGATGCTATCAAACAATTACTTGAGACACCAAAGAAGTCAGCAAGGAAATTGGGTTTAAATAATATCTAATGTGTTTGGGACCGGAAAAAGGAACATTTTATGTATGAGTATAAAGCTAAGGTAACTTCTGTATATGATGGTGATACCATTACCGTTGATATTGATTTGGGTATGCATGTGTATTTACGAGGTGAAAAAATTCGTTTATATGGTATCAATGCCCCGGAAATAAGAGGATCACAAAGAAAGCAGGGCTTAGAATCCAGGGATTATCTCAGAGACTTAATTTTAGATAAAGAGATAATATTACAAAGCATGAAAGATAAGAAGGGTAAATATGGCAGATATCTTGGGATTATCTGGCTGTTTGCCATACAAGATAGTAAAATCATTAAAACAGTTAATATTAATGAGAAATTGGTTTCAGAGGGATATGCCCAGTATAAGGATTATTAATGATCTGGTTATGCCTTGACAAAATATACTCCATGGAATATTTTTTTTATAAAGAGAAGAAAGAGGCATGAAGATCCGTGGCGTCCATATTATCAATCATGGTTTTCGGAAAGGGAGCCGGAAAGTTGCGGAAAAGATCAAGACATCCTGAGTTCTTAAGGACGGCTATGGCGTGTACGCTCACTATGTGGAAAACAAGGAGGTATATAAGGATGTTCCTGCAGTGTTCTTTGAAGCAGAGGGAGAGATCAAAAACATCCCATCTGATACTGGAGACTTCTTCATGATCCCTTCCTACAAGCCTGTCAAGATCAAAATAATCAAGTTTCAGAATATCAGCTGAGAGGAGAAGAACCATGGGACCTGCAAAGATGCGAAGAATACGCGAGGCAGTCACAGCGTTGCTGATCAATGCTGATCAGGACTTCCTCAAAAAGCAGACAGACAAGAAAGCATTCGCCGAAAGTCTTGCCTGGGAGCTGCGTAACTCAGGGATGTGCTCTCAACGAGAATATGAGAGGGAGGTCCTACCCTTCCTGGTCTCAGAAGCAGACTATATGGATGAACTCAGGAGAAGGGCAATCGATGGAGAAAAATTCGCAGCGGAAGATCTCTTCCCCTACTGGCAACTAATCAGAGATTTTGGTGAGTTGATCCGTAGCGCAAGAAGGGAAATGGGCTTGACACAGGCTATTCTGGCAGAAAAAGCACACACCACACAGCCCATTGTCAGTCGTATTGAGCGTGGCAGCGAGCTAAAGGAGCCAAGCCTGGAGCTTTTGATCCGGCTGGCTAAGTCGATGGATCGGCAAGTTATTCTTGACCTAAAGCGGCGAGAGGGCAACGGTGCCTGAGGGGCATCAGGGTCAAATATCAGTATGCCAAAATCTTGGAGACCATATAAAAACGGAGGCTAATTCAACGGGTACTGTTCCGGTTGGCATTTTTTTAACCCATTATCAGTTTCAATCCGGGACATTCCAGGATACCAGCGGTGAAATGTGTCTCTCAGGTCGTCATTCATTGTTTCGCCCCACATCATGCAAAAAGCCTATTTAATTCAAATAATTATATCATATTGATGAGGATTGCGGTATAATCAATTTCATTAATAATTTCTGGCCTCCATTTTTATGGTCTCCAAGTCCCTTTTTGATTTTAAACAGTTTTTTTGTTTAAAAATGTCTTTTTACATGTTATTATCGTTCAGGTACACAGCTCATCGGCGCATTATCTGATAAAAAAACTAAAAAAATGCAATAATTAATCCATATGCGAGTCTTAATAAATTTTTTTGAATAAAATAAAATGGGCAGAAGATCTGACCCGGGAGATAATTTCATTTAAATCTAAATATGAAGGAGTTAAAAATGGCAGAAGCAAAAGGATTGAGCAAACCGGTAAAGCTGAAAAATGAGCTGGCAGAATTTCTGGGAGCAACAGAGCTTCCTAGGACAGAGATCACCAAAAAACTGTGGGACTATATTAAAGCTAATAAACTTCAGACAAAGACTGAAAATGGAAAGCCTGAGAACGCAGGCAAGTTCATTGTGGCTGATGCTAAATTGCTCCCGATCTTCAAAAACACAAAATCCACAAGCAAATCAGGCAAGGTCACTGACCTTACAAATCTGAAAGATGGCCAGACGATCAACATGATGCAGATGGCCGCTATTGTCGGCGCAAACATAGAATAAACTTAAAGTGTCGGACCTGCATACCCCGTATTATTTCTCAGATTTCCAAATCAGGTATATAGCCATTAAACCAATGCAAACCCATATTGCAACCCACAAAAACTCAGGAATTCCAGTTATATCACTGAGTGTCGCGCCATCACCATAATGACGCCCATCAAAGAGGTAAAGTGGCGAGCGCAGTGCATTAACCAGGACATAGATACCTATAAACTGTTCCACTTTGTTAAAATAATTGGGTAATTTTTCTGATAGGGCGGCATAAAACAGTGATAGCAGTACCAGTAATATGACAATGGTGATGATATCCCTTGCCCATAGTACCAGGGTCAACAAAACCAGCCCCATCATTACTACAGATATGATGTTTGCGCTCTTGTTGAGCTTCTTTGCCATGACATAGATCAGTGAACCAAAGACAATGGCACCAAGATAACCCGAAAAAGCCGTCAGGAAGCGGTTACCGCCCTGGTAAATACATAATCCACTACCGTTAAGACGTATCACAATATTTTCGATACGACCACTCGTGATCATAGCCACGGCACCATGACTCATTTCATGGAAAAATGTCACAATCCAGTTAAAAGGCCAACTAATAAAGGGGATAGCAGATAATCCCATGGCCAAGACAATATATATGAATAAGGGTCGAATCATGTTGAGTTTTGATGCCTGTTGTCGGCGGATGAAAATATTCCCCTAACACAGTATGCGAGCCCTTTGAACAATGGGCATAATTAAACATTTAGGTAACTATTCAGCTATTCATCCCCCCCTTTTCCAAAGGGGGAGACCTGAATAGTTACACATTTAGGTGAAAATCGTCATAGGATTCTGTAACTTATTGGTTTGTAACATTCTTTTCAATTTTTTTTCTTTTTCAGTTATTAATGATTCCTCGCTAATCCCCTTAAAATAAGCATTTTGTTAAAATCTTTTCGGAATAGGGGGTATATAAAGTGTTTTACTTATTAGTTTTCCTTATGTATTCTTTAATCCCTTCAAGAAGAGCCCGCCTGTCAATCTTATCAAATTTATTAATACTGATTTTAGCCTTTAGGTATAGAAGTGCACAATTTTTGCTATCAAAACCTGTTGCATTCATATTATAGTCTGCATCGTTTCTCTTTTGTCTGAGAACATTTAAACCAGACGCTATATCCTCGGCCTCTTCCACACCACAATTGTGGAAATAGTAATATATTTTTCTGTGATCCTCAGGAGTATTCGTAAAGGTTATCTTAGGCTTAAGAAAAGATTTGATATGATTAAACATTGCATAATAGGATCTACTTACGGACGTTCTTCTATCTGCCTCATGATTTGAATTGCTTAATCTTTCTGCTACTTCTAAAAACTCTTTACCTTCCATTAGACGATTTGTATTGTAAGAACAAAATTCATCCTTGCATCCTTTGAAATTATCTTACGAATTTTTCTTTTAAACTCATCTTCTCTTTCAAGAATGTTTTCTATTTCATCAGCTATTTTTACTTCAAATCTAATATTTTTAAAGCTTTCTATCTCACAATCAGATTCAAGGGTTATTTTTACGTCTTTAACATTCTGAAAGATTTCAAAAATGAGTGTATAATAAATTCCCACATCAGAAAGAATATTTTTGGATGTGCAAAAACCAACTATTTCTTTGTCCAGATCAGGCAAATATTCAGATTCTATTGGCTGACTTGTTAATTTATTTTTGTTTATTAAAAATTCTTTGTTTTCGCTGGTTTTTTTCCATTCATTGGCTGTCTCCTGAACCCTCTTCTCGTCAATAGATTTAGAAGTTGATGAAGCAGGAGTATGATAAATTGGGGATATTTCATCTTGAGTGCCATGGACATCTGCTATAATAAGGTTTTTATTCCATATTTTGTATGTTTCCCCTTTTGTTTTATTGGTCCAGTCAGTTGTTTCAGTATTCATGATTAGGCCTCAGGAAGTATTTTTTCTATAAAATTATTGAATCGTTCAAATTGTATTTGCCAGTTAGAAATGAATGATTTAATTTTATCTATACCATTATCTTTTGTATCATGATGACAATTTACGTTGAAAAGTATAATAGGATTTTTTTCGTTTTCTGATTTAATCAGTTCGGCTGAATCGATAGAGATGGTATTTTTAGTCTCTCCAAAGGAATAAATAAATTTCAATCCTGCCTGAACAGTATCTCCTATTGATAACCATTCCCCTTCTTTAATAAATCTCTTCAAAAGAAAGGACTCTGCAAAATCTTTATCCGGACATAAATAATGTCCTGTGAAATTAATCCCAGTAGCTATATATCTAACATGACGCAGGACTTCTATATATTTTTTAGCTATCTCAGGGATAGGTGAATCATCAGGAATCCTTTGTATATTAGTATCAATAAATTGTATTCTCTCAAACTCAGCTATAATGGATATAGCTTCTGAAAAAGTAACCTCAGATATAGGTGGTGTGCAAATAACCTTCTTGGGGGTAAATGAAGAATCAACAATTTTGTTGTTTTTTAAAAAATCAGGATTCAATATACTAGGATTATTTGATTGGGCAAGAACAACTATTGAAAAATTCGTTATATTAATTTTCATAACACTTAAAACTGTATTGCTCAAGCTCCTATTGGCGCACTATGATTTTGTTTTTAAAATCTGTAGAAACATTTAAAAATCAGAAAAGCAAAATATACTATAGAGTTAATTATAACTCTACTTAATAGACAAAGCAAGAAAAATTAGAAGAGAAGTCCCTAAAGCCATGAGACCATGAGACCGGATGTGGTGCAAAAAGAATTCATCTCTATCCATTATTAATGGTCTTAAGGATAAATAGGCAGGTTAAAGTTATTGACAAATCTCTTTGTAAGTGTTACTATTTTATTAAGTAATACTTAATAAAAAGGTAAGGTGATTCAAGTGACAACCGCAGCAGTAAAGATCACAAAGAAAGGACAAGTTACCATCCCAAAGGAAATCAGGGACATACTTAAAACGAATACGGTTTATTTTGAAGTGGAAGATGATACCGTTATAGTGAAGCCGGTTAGGGATGTGGCCGGTTCCCTCAGCGAATATGCAAAGAACGTGAAACCCGGCACCTCAATGAAAAAGATAAAAGAAATGGCATGGGAGGAGGCTGTCCGTGAGAAAACCCACAAGAAGTCTTCCTGACACCAATACCATAGTCCGCTATCTTGTTAAAGATGATATTGTTTTTTATACAAAAGCAAAAGGCTTCTTTGATAAGGTCAAAAACGGCAGTGAAAAGATAGTTATTCTTGAAAGTGTCATCGCAGAGTGTATCTATGTTCTGACAAAGATTTACCGGGTGCCGAAAGACAAGGCTTCTAACAGCCTGATTGACATTCTGCATTATAAAGGAATTGCGAATGATGACCGGAAGGAGCTCATTCGTGCATTGACTATTTTTTCGGAAAGGGGCATTGATATTGTGGATTGTATTTTATGTGCAAAGGCTGCGGGTAGCGGCGATAATCTCTTTTCATTTGATGAAAAATTGAACAAGGTTGCAAGGGAGACCATATAAAAACGGGGGCTAATTCAACGGGTACTGTTCCGGTTGGCATTTTCTAATTTCCAATTTCAGTGTTCTGTGAACGCTTACTACTATATTAATACGGTTTTGCCATATAATCAATATGGCTAAAAAGTTTATAGCCCCCGTTTTTATATGGTCTCGTTGGTCTGTGGGGGGGAGCGACCGGTAACGGTTGCTTCTACCCGGAGATGGTCTCCAATATTATCAATAAGAACGATATTTTCGGGAAGTACACCCCTTGACAACCCACCTCATTTCGTGTAATTTGAATATACGATGTTCAAATATCACAGATAGGATCTTTTATGATTAGACGAACTTTGGCTAAAAAACTCCGGGAGGCGGCAAGACAGTTTCCGGTTGTAACCGTAACCGGTCCTCGCCAGTCCGGAAAGACCACCCTTGTTAGGGCCGAGTTCAAGGACTATGCCTACGTCTCGCTCGAGCTTCCGGATCAGCGCGCCTTCGCCCTTGAGGATCCCTGGGGTTTCCTTGAGCAGTTTGATGGCCCGGCGGTCCTCGATGAGGCACAGCGGGCTCCGGAGCTCTTCTCCTACATCCAGACTCTCGTGGATGAAAGGGACCGTCCGGGACAGTTCATCCTCACGGGCTCGCACAACTTTCTTCTCATGCAGGGCATCTCACAGTCTCTGGCTGGCCGGTGCGCGGTACTCCATCTCCTGCCTTTTTCCCTTGCCGAGCTTTTAGGTCGTCAAGCGGTCTCGCCCGGTACGCTGGGACGGGATGTACCACGCACAAGGAAAACACCTGATAGGGGTCTTGAGGAATTCCTATATACGGGGTTTTACCCACGAATCCACGATAAAAAACTGAAACCATGGGACTGGCTTGGGAGCTACTACCAGACATATCTCGAGCGGGATGTCCGTAACGTTCTGGAGGTGGGTGATCTTGAAACCTTCGGCCGTTTCGTGCGGCTCTGCGCTGGCCGGAACGGTCAGCTTTTGAACCTAAGCGGCCTTGCCTCGGACTGCGGCATAACTCACACCACGGCCAAGCGTTGGATCTCAGTGCTTGAGGCTAGCTTCCTTATCGTCCTTCTCCGTCCGCACCACAAGAATTTCGGGAAAAGACTCATAAAGAGCCCCAAGCTCTACTTTCTGGATACCGGACTTCTATGTTTTCTCCTCCGGATTCGTACCCCTGAAGACCTTTACCTGCATGCCTCAAGGGGGCCTGTCTTCGAAAGTTTCGTCCTCTCGGAGATACACAAAAACTTCGTACACCATGGGGAGCAGCCTCCACTTTATTTCTGGCGGGACTGCGGCGGCCATGAGATCGATATCCTAATAGACATGGGGACCCACTTGATTCCGGTCGAGACAAAGTCTGCCCGTACGGTCGCAAAGGATTTTTTTAACGGGCTTAGGTACTGGCTGGAGCTAAACGGAGAGGCTGAAGGCCCGGCCGCAATGGTCTACGGAGGGGACCGCCCCTTCAAGCGCCAAGGCGTTACAGTCTATCCTTGGTTTGTCCTTTGATACATTTTGTCGATAAGTACGGCTGGTGAAGGCGGAAACCATCTTTTTTGAGAAGAACTATCATTGGGTATAACCAAAGACCATCTAAAAACGGGGGCTAATTCATCGCTGGTATCCTGAAATGTCCCGGATTGAAACTGATAATGGGTAAAAAAAATGCCAACCGGAACAGTACCCGTTAAATTAGCCCGTGATTTTAGATGGTCTCCAATCGTTTTCATACCCCAACGAGCCCTTCAACGATTTCGGTCACAGCGGCTTTGGATGAGGTTACCCGAAATTTCGACTCCCCGACGATTATCCGCACAGGATCAGAGTCCAGGTCAAAAGCGAGGACATCGTCGCCTTTCATTGCCTGGTCTACATTCGGGTTGTACCTGAGACGATACACGGGTAAGGAAACATCACTTGCAGCGATAAGATATTCTGCAAGCACGACTTCCGCGATGTTCCCTTTTTGTGTAGAAGGATTGACGGGGAATCGCCTCATGCGAGATTGGACAGCATCGAAGCCTTGACGCTTCATTGCCTCGCGCCGGTGCTTTTCCCGTTTCAAAGCTTCCGGGCTCATATGATGTTGAATGAGCATCACCCGAACACATTCCACGAGGGCCTTTCGCTGGTTATCGTGTTCAGCAAGTGCTCTGTGCGGAACCCCGCTATTGGTCGCCCCATCAACCGCTGAGAGCAAGCGACCGAAAGGATGGCATTCTGCGGGGTGATCTCCGAGGATGTCATGGCAAGTCACTTTTTGCACTTTCCGGGATCGGGTGATTTTCATTCGTTTCGCCATAGAGAATTCCTAATATCCTCTGTTGCTTACGCGTCCAGTATCCCGCAACATCACCAAATTGTCATCCAGGCCATGGCGTAACAGGTCCAGGCGAGGTGACATGGAAACCAGGTGTTCTGCTGGCACATGCATGAGGCGAAAGGGGAAAAGACTTGTGCTGTCAAGCAGGTCCTTTATCGCGGCAGAGCCGTTGGAGCGCGCGTACAGGGAAGCCTCGATAAGCCAGGAGATAAGTCTTGGGTCGTCTATGGAGTATGTGCGTCCCTGACTGTAGATGCCTTTCTCTTTGGTCCCGCTTAAAACGCCCCAATCGACGAAAGACCGGATAACGCGCCGCGCCGCTCTTGAAACAGTTTCTCGCTCTCCATATTGCTCGCGGACCCGCCGCTGAACGTGTGCGGCCGCGGCCGTCCCCTGGAGACGCAGAAGCCGACCGGTGTTGGCAGCCACCGCTGCCCAGAAAGGATAGGCAGCCATAGCCATACCCCAGTGTACGGCAATCTGGTCTTTGCGGGGGAGAGATTTTAACAGCTCAAGTCCGCCGTCGCAAACGGCTTCAAGTTCGCCCGGCACATTGAGCCAAATCTTCATCAGAATAGCGATGACTTTCTCCTTGGTGCCGCGAACGGCCTTTCCACCAACAGAGACCTTATCCTTCAATAGTTCCTGTAGCGAACTCTTAACCGCACCATTGTCATTTCCGGCTAAAACCAGATTGGCAGTATATTGGAGCCATTCGAGACGGATGCGCTGGCTGAAACCAATCTGTTTCTGACGATTGTTCATGTATCCCTCCGTTCAATTTGAATCAGAGGGACAATCAGCTCTTCGATAGAGATTCCGCCGTGGCCAACGATGGTTTCACCATCGCGAATGAATGCCTTTCGATGTGGAGCCAGTAGGGCGCGATAATCATCAGGCAGGCCAGGCGTCGGCCATTCTATGGCGTCAGAAAAGCGTTCCTTGACCGCTGCCCGCAATAGGTCATCCGGATACACGCGAACGCGTTCACCCCGTATATCCGCGACCGCACCTTCAGCCGGTCGCCCGCAACCTTTTGCCTCGATATTGCCATGGTCGGAACTCAAGAAAACCTGAAAGCCCTGGTCGAGAAGAATGTCAATAAGATCGGACATGAAGCCCTGCATAGCCCACTGGCGCACCTGGTTGTGCATACCGGCGGCACCCAGTTCCATGCCGTGCATAATCTTGTCGACCTTGTCGATAACAAGCCCCGCAACACGAATCTTCGGGTGCGATAAGATCTCGCGAATCTTGTCGGTGTCCCCGTCTCCAAGACCCCTTGCGTAGGTTGCTGCAGGTCCTGTCAGTCCCTCATCCGCCCAAAACTGAGTCCACAGAGATTGTTCCTTGTTCGTGGTATGGATGCTCGCGGGGAAGTAAATCGGCGGCTTACCGGCAAAGGCTGCTTGCCGGGACACTGACGTGACGGTGGGTATCCATGCAAACACGGCGCTTTCGCGGAATGTCAAGTCTTGCCTTTGAGCTTGCAGCACGTCACGTAAGACGATCCACTGGTCCAGAGCCAAACCATCCACCAGCAGAAACGCTGCTTTCTTTTCATGTGAGTCGCTGACTTTCCTGGCCAACATCCTCGGGATGTGATGAAGCATTGCCGGTGGCACTGGAGGCTGGTTATGCAGACCGGCAAACCGGTCCTGAACCCACATGAGGAATGCCGGATCAACGGATAAGCTAAGTGATGCAATACGCTCCTTTGCATCACTTGACAATCCACTGCCCAGCTCGTGTTCGAGTACGCTGATTTCGGCATAGGCGTACCCAAAGCGGAACCAGTCTGCATGCCTGGCATCCCCTGCGGGAATGGTGTCCCGGATCGTCTCGATCAACCGGTCCAGTCTGCGCCGGCGATTTTTTGCCGGATCGGTCCGGATACCAATTTCAACCCAGGTTGACGTCAAATCACCGGCGTTATCGTGAGACACTGAATGGAGCAGTCCCTCGATGAACAGGTTGTCGATATAAACGCGAACGTCGTCGTGGTCGAAGGGGAGGTCCAATGGGCCGGAGTATTGGAGTCCGTAAGCCGCCTTGTCTTCGCTCACTGTCGTTGGTTGTCCCCGGGCGGCCATACGATCCAGGAAGGCCGGCCAACGTTCTTGCAGGAAGGCAAAGAATGCCTCGCGGTCGGAAATGATTTTGTCGAGCGGCCACTTTTCGAACAGCCCGTTCTGCCTTAGTACCTGGATAAAACGCTGGTCGAGGATGGCAGGTATCCGCTGGCCCCGGTAGTGACGGCGCAGCAAGACACGCAGAAGATCGGACGGCTGCTTTATAAGCTCAGGTGCAATCTCGAATACATGGCGCAGTGCGAATTCCTTTGTCGCGTTATCACCCATGTTACCGGGTGTATGCTGAATCTGAGCACGAAAGAGCGCATCAAGGTCTTGCGCGTCCAACGCAGCAACCACCGGGTAACTCAGATTGGGGAACAGATCTCCGAGATTAAAAGATAGTCTTCGTCCTGCCTGCAGGAGATCGTAGGGAAGAGAGTCCAGGTCGCTTGACGGAGATCTCAATACGACCACCAGGTCAGTATGTTCACCGTGATCCCATCGAGAGCGAAATTTAGATTCGTAGGCGTAGCGGAATGCGACGTGATCCTCGAAGGGGATCAGTTCGAAACCCCGCTCGCGAATCCCGTGCAGAATACCTTCTTCCAGCAGCAGACCATCCGGGTCGGCCACCAACGTCAGGCGGGCAACCCGGGGTGTGAACTCCCGCAGAATCCGGCTTCGCCAAGATTCTGCGGACAGTGATGAGTGATGGGTGATGAGTAATGAGTTTTTCGTCATCTGGCCCCTCGTCTCTTTTCTACAGAAACCCTGAGGCCACCGATTATTTTGCCCGTTTCTTTCGCCAAATCCAATAGTGAACTGAATCGCTCATTGTCCAAATAATTGACATCCAAGGCTACATATAGTTGAGAACGTACCTCGGCACATGATGCCTTGGCAATAGAAAGAAACTGGTGAAACTCACGAGGATTGCCTCGTTCAAACCCTTCAGCAATATTTGACATGATCGAAACAGCGGCTCGTTGTATCTGATTTCGAAGACCAAAGTCTTTTGCAAAATTATCATGGCGAGTAATTTTGTAAATCTCCAGCGTAAGCATACGTGCTTTCTGCCACGCAATCAGGTCCTCAAATTTTTCGATTTTTTCACTCATCACTCAGTCCTCATTACTCATCACTTTAATAATAAGAAGAGGCACCATTTCCGGGATAATTTGAGCTCTACGTTCAAGTTGCGCAAACCATTCGCGCTCCTCCCGATCCAGGATGGCCAGTCGGTGATCCCGAACTTGCGGCAGCCCGATACGTTCCACAGCTCTGCGCCGTGCGACAAAGGCATACGTTCCCTTGTCACGTTCACGGGTCAGACGTTCCCGGTGAATTTGGGCAAGCTCGTCATAGATTGCCTTTCCCTGCTTTTCTGCAATTTCCATGACCCGATCAAATGCATCACGCTCAGGATTGCCCGCAAGATGGCCATGAACCCCTGGAGAAACCGTCAGCAATTGATTCCAGATATGGCGTGCGGTAGGCATGAGCACCCGGCCGTCATCGTGCAGGAAAACGGCCAATATCCGCCGTTGATTCCAGTCATCCGTGTGGATGGTGATTCCCCAGAGAGACCAGAAACCTGTGACTTCATCCGCTACTCCCGGAATAACGATAGATGGTATCGGCTGTCCCTTTGCCACCCGAGGCAAACTCATTGCCAGACCGCGAACCCTGCTATCCTCCAATGTCAGATGGCGAGCGGTTGGAATATCGTCGGCATCCTTTCCTGTGAAAACAATGTTCGAAAACACCTCGCCGTCCGGCCACTCAAGGTCCCACGTGCGTCGCTTCTTTTCTGCCCGGCCGCTGTTTGCCTGCAGGTAACTCACGGTCATGCTTTCCACCCAATGCGGCAGAGGGTGGGCCATCAGTCGTTGTGCTTCGCCGGGTTCCAGTTCCTCGACCGTTCCGAGTACCGAAGAGCTTTTCTGAGATTCCTTGGCCTGGTCGTGGATTCGGGAAACAACTGTATCGACAGACGACTCCACGGCTTCCGGATGAAGGATGGCTTCCACATAAAGGTTGTCGAATATTTGTCCGGCCTGTGCCGAATCGAGAACATCACCGGTTTTGTCGATGCCAAACTCGTCGAGAATGACAGCCAGTTTTTCTTCCAACACCTCCCGCACACGGTGCTCCACGGAGCTGTCAAAGACGAAGTTGACAGCGCGGACAACGTGGCTCTGGCCGATACGATCCACGCGTCCGATGCGTTGTTCGAGCCGCATCGGGTTCCAGGGGATGTCGTAGTTAATCACGACATGGCAGAATTGAAGGTTCAAGCCTTCTCCGCCTGCATCTGTAGAAATCAAAACGCGCGCGTCCTCTCCGAACGATTCCTGGACACGTTTACGGTCATCCATGTTCATAGAGCCGTTCAGGCAGACTACCGAGAAGCCGCGATCACTCAGGAATTGCTTTAGCATCCCTTGGGTAGGCACGAATTCCGTGAAGACGAGCACCTTAAGGTCCGGGTCGCCTTCTTCCTGTTGCAGGCGGTAAATCCAGTCCAGTAAGGCCTCTGCCTTGGCATCCGGGCCCGATTGCTCACAGCGCCGCGCAACCTCGAGGAGCAATTTTACCTCGGCGCGCTCATTTTTCATGGCATTCAAGCGGGTCTTGAGCAGCGTTTCGATCTGTTCCTGTCCGTCCAGGTCATCCCAATCCTCTTCTGAATAGTCCGGGAATAGAGCCAGCTGTTCCTGTGGCGCTTCCAACACCTCCAGACGTCGTTCAAGAGTGGTGCGGATCGCTGCTGTGCTGGAGACGACAAGACGTTGCATAAGGATCATGAGAAAGCCGATATAGCTACGCTTCTCCTTCATGGCCTGGTTGTAGCCCTGCCGGACGTATTCGGTGACGGCTTCGTAAAGAAGCTCCTGATCCTTATGTCGTTCTTCCCATGTGACCGGGGCAAGCTCCGTACGCCGGGGTTTGAAGAGCGGCTTGCCATCGGCGTCGATAGCCTGGCGTTTCTCTGTGCGGATAACGTAGGGCTGAACCCGGTCACGAGTGACACTGCCCACATCCGGGAAGGCCTGGGAATCGATAAGAGAGACCAGGCGGTGAAAAGCGTCCGTCTTTCCCTGATGCGGTGTGGCGGAAAGCATCAAGAAATAAGGGGCTGCCTCTGCCAGGCCCTGGCCAAGTTTGAAGCGGGCGACCTGGTCTGTGCTTCCGCCGAGACGGTGCGCTTCGTCCACGATGACCAGATCCCAGCCGGCGGCGATCAGGTCCTCGAAGCGTTCGCTGTTATATTCTGCTATCTGGCCCTGCGACCATCCGCGGCGTTTGTCCATTGGTTTAACAGAATCCATGGAGCAGATGACTTGATCATGGCTCCGCCACATGTTTTCTTCCCGGGCTATACGCCGGTAGGCAGAGAAATCACCTGGGATGAGAAGCCGGAAATCTTCTCCAAAGTGCGTCTGCATTTCGGCCACCCATTGCGTAACAAGGCCTTTGGGTGCAATGACCAGGGTGCGTGCGACCAGACCGCGGAGTTTGAGCTCCCGCATGATCAAGCCAGCTTCGATGGTCTTTCCGAGCCCGACCTCGTCGGCTAAGAGATAGCGTATTCGGTCGCTGGAGATAGCCCGGGACAGCGCCCTGATCTGATGAGGAAGAGGGATAACAGATGATTCGATGGGTGCAAGCAGGACATCCTGAGTGAGCGCATCGGCCACCCTGGCCGCTGCGGCAACGTAGGTAATTCCAGCCGGTGTGCCGGTTGCGGTGTCCTCAAGCGGCTTAAGATTGGCTGCCGGAATACGCACCACCGAGTCCGAACCGGGCAGCCAGACGCGGCAGGTCGTATCGCCCCAGAGAATCTGGGTTTCGATGACCTGACAGAGTTGCACGTGGTCGGGGCTGTAGTACCAGTCGCCATTAGTCAAAGTCCATATCTCCTTTTCCATTGGCCCACCGGTCTTGCCTGCACTGCACTCAAATAACTATTAAACACGTCCATGTTTCGCCCCTGTCGAGGCACAAGTGTTTTTCTTGGAATTCTGTCATGAATGACAGAATAGCATTCAGCGAAAAACTGCTTTGCTTCCGGCGGATAGCCGTCTCGGTACTCCCCTTCCAATTCAAGAAATTTCTTTCCGCAAAACACAACTAAATCGGAAAGCTGTACCATTGGATTCTTCTGTGAATCCACCGGATAACTGAACTCCACTATCCATTTAACGCGGTGGGACGCAGGGCCTTCAAAACGCCTAATGCGCGTTATTTGCTCAATATCGTCATGGAATTGCCTCTTGGCATCGATAATGAGCATACCGCGAGCTGAGCTCCCAAGCTTGTTTCTAACAAACCAGTTGATATGGGTAATCAAGTAATCGTAAGCCACGTGATATGGAGTCTTGGTATCATATGGCATGTCCACGGTACATGTCTCGGAACTCATCTTCGCTTTGTCTATGGCGCATAAATGGACATCATGGCTACGGTCGGCAAGTAAGCCGAGGATACTTTTTGCTAATGAATTCCTCCGGTCTCTATCGTGGCCAAAGAACGGACCATCACCATCTGGTGATAGCAATTGTTCTGCATGTAATTCGAAATTCTCCGGGACAGAGTTGTCGAAGTATTCATCAACAATCGAGGCCAACGATTTCTGTGTTTCATTCCATCCCTCGTCTCGAACACTTACACCACCAAGAACAAAGATGGGCTGTTCCGCATTTGAAAGATCGTTGCCAGTACATCCTGCTTCATCCATGTAATAAAAGTGCATAGATCACTCCTCCCCCGAGCGGGTGAGCGCCTGGTCGTACCACATGAGGAGCTTGGGATCTTCCTGAAGGATCTTGTCCGGAATCTTGCGGGCCACGGCGATGATGGTGGCATATTCGCGCTCCTGCCAGGCCTTCTTGAACCCGGTGCGGACAGCCTCCAGGCGGAACACCTTTAGGCGCTTCTGCTTAGCTTCGCGATACTCCTCAAACTCGCGCATCAGGGCCCGTTCGCGCAGCTTCTCCAGGTCGCCAGCTTTGTTCGGATCGGGGACATACCAGCGGTCCTTGCCTTTGGCGCGCAGGGCCGGGTCCTCCTTGGGCAGGTTGCGCAGCTCCTTGAAGTTTGAGGAGAGGTAGCTGTGAATCTGGCTCGGCACCTCACCCGTGCCGTCATAACGGAGAAAGTTCTGCTCCAGCAGTTCCGATAGCTCCAGTGTTTTTTCATGTTTCTGCCAGCCGCCGATCTCTTTCATAAACAGCGGATTAATATCCTGGAAAGTTTGAGGTTTTTGCCTAATCAGGTTGCGAAGCCACTCAATGGCTGATGCTTCGTCTGAAACAAACAATGACTGTTGGACCTGCTTGCCTCCGCCTAACATTTTCTTGCGATCATACTCAGCCACTTGATTGGGTAGGAAGTACATACCGTCACGCTCAATGAAACGCTGGGCCAAGCCGACCTGAAACTCCTGGCTGGAGATTGGAACCGGATAACCCTTGCGAACAAAAAAGGCCACCATCTGGTCGAAGAGAATACGAGGGTCGCGCTCGGGAACAGGAACAAGGTCACTTCCCTGCTTTTTGATTACAGGGAGATATTTCAAGTGGCTGCGGACGAAATCCCAGACTCCTTCTTCGGTTTGAGCTTCTTTCTGGAAGCGTTCTTCAAAACCCCCGTTGGGTTTGTAGGCAGAAATAATTAAGTCTTGTTTGACTGCTGTAGGTGTAGTAACAGCCTTAAAACTGCCTTGCTGCTTGTCCAACGCTGAAATATTCGCAATAATAAAACCAGCCTCGGCAAGCGCGGTTTGGATACTGTTCCAAACTGATGCTTTGGTGTTGGAAAACTCGACAGTCATCCAACGGCCGGGCTTTAAGACCCGATACGCTTCCTTAAAACAGGCGGTCATCAACCGGCGATATTCCAACGGCCCTTTCCCCTGAACGCTGTTCTCTATCGCTTCCGGTTTGTTGTTAGTGAAAACTTTGAGCCAGGCTTCCCACGCATAACTTAATTCTGAATAATTGAGATTAGAACCAAAAGGGGGATCAACAAACATATAATCGACAGAACTGTCCTGTAGTTTTATGGATTCTGTTGATTGGCATGTTATTGGATTTCCTTGTGCTCGTGTGTTCAAAAATACTTTTGTTTGTTTGTTGTATCTGGTGTTGTAGAAATATAGAGGGTTATTTTCACGTCCCATTGAAGGGATATACAGAGTTCCTGTCAATGTACTCATAGGAAAGGAATAATTCCCATGCTTGACTCTTTTCCCTAATCCATGATCAAGAGAGTTTAGCCAATAATGCAACGATAGTAGATGAGCATCATTGACTCTTTGCCGTAAAGCCACCAGCACCCACAAATTCCGCTTCGTATAAAAATGATGAACATGGGTAATGCCAAATTTGTCGTTGCGTCTTGTTTCCTTACCTTCCATCATGCGATTAGCATGAAACCAATAAGGAATATCGCTATTTTCAATCTTATCAATGAGTGCCAGATCATTTTCATCAGGTGTTTTTTCAAATCGACCTTTTACACCAGGTACCGTGTAGTTAATCAGTACCGGTACCTGCTTGATCTGCTTTATCGTTTCCTTGAGAGCAGAGTCATATTTAGTTGTCCAGGCCCGCTCCATTTTTCGCTTGGTCAATTGTGCCTGACAATGCGGACAGGGGAATTCATCCCTCACTTTCCCGGCATCTTTATCAACCGCAGCTTCCCAAAAAACCACTT
>QIDP01000018.1 GCA_003229375.1 Nitrospirota bacterium | reverse complement strand
TTGAGCGGTGGTGAGGGGACAAGGTTAAGACCGCTGACCCATACAAATGCAAAGCAGTTGGTCCCTATAGCCAATAAGCCGATACTATTTTATGGTATTGAGGCTATCAGGGATGCTGGTATCAATGACATAGGAATCGTGGTAGGAGATACCGCAAAAGAGATAAAGGATGCCGTAGGAGATGGGGCCCAATGGGGAATAAAGGTTACCTATATTAAACAGGATGCGCCTCTGGGACTTGCACATGCGGTTATGATCTCTGAAGATTATATAAAAGATGACCCTTTCGTGATGTATTTAGGGGATAATCTGCTAAAGGGCGGCATCAAGGATTTTGTGGATGAATTCCATCAGAATACCCCCAACTCCCAGATACTCCTGGCAAAGGTAAGAAACCCGGAGAGGTTCGGTGTTGCAGAGATCGATGGAGGGAGGGTGGTCAGGCTTGTAGAAAAACCAAAGAGACCTAAGACCGACCTTGCATTAGTAGGTCTTTACATGTTTGACAAGAGTATATTCAAGGCGGTAAAGGAGATAAAGCCCTCATGGCGTAATGAGCTTGAGATCACAGATGCTATCCAGTATATGATCGACAATGGCTACAGGGTTGAATCGCACATTATAAACGGATGGTGGAAGGATACCGGGAAGCTGGAAGATATGCTGGAGGCAAACAGGATTATTCTGGATACCCTGGAGATGAAGATCAATGGCATTGTTGACAGTGAGTCCGGGGTGGAGTTCAAGGTCGTAATAGAGGAAGGGGCAGAGATTATAAAGAGTGTTATCCGCGGTCCTGCCATAATAGGGAGAAATACAAAGATAATAAACTCATTTATCGGTCCTTTTACATCCATAGAGCATGATGTAAGGGTAGAAAATAGTGAGATAGAACACAGTATTATCCTGGAAGGGAGTTCGATTTCAGGAATAGAAAACAGGATAGGGGATAGTCTGATCGGGAAGAATGTGGAGGTCTACAGATCGAAAAAGAAACCGGGATTCTATAGACTTATGTTAGGGGACTATAGTAAGGTAGGGGTGTTTTAGGAGGCAAAGGGTGAAAGGTGGAAGGTGAAAAGCAGTGCTGCGGTTAGGGGAATAGCTGAAAAATCGAAAGTACATTATATTGGCAATCTAAAATTATTTTATGGGTGGCATGGACAAACTTGTTTGTCCGTGAGGATATTTTCAGGTGAAGGAGCAAAAGGGGGTTAATATGATTGAAGGGGTAAGGATAAAGAGGCTCAAGGTGATCCCTGATGAGCGGGGAATGCTCATGGAGATGCTGAGGAGCGATGATGAGGTCTTTGAGAAGTTTGGTCAGGTCTATATGACCGTTGCATATCCCGGAGTAGTCAAGGGGTGGCACTATCACAAGGTGCAGCATGATAACTTCGTGGCCATAAGGGGTATGATGAAGGTGGTACTATATGATAATCGTAAAGACTCACCCACCTTTGGGGAGATAAATGAGTTCTTTATGGGGGAACATAATCCTATCCTCCTCCATATTCCTAACAATGTGGTCCATGGATTCAAGTGTATCGGTGATAAGGAGGGAATAATAATAAACTGTTCTACTGAATTATATAAATATAATAATCCTGATGAATTCCGGATCGATCCCCATGATAACGATATACCGTATAACTGGCATAGAAAGGACGGGTAAGGGTATGAAGATATTGGTAACAGGTGGTGCAGGTTTTATCGGGAGCAGTTATATAAGGTATATGCTCAAAAAATATCCGGATTACAAGATAGTAAACCTTGATAAGCTGACATATGCCGGAAATCTGGATAACCTGAGCAATGCAGAGGGGAATATAAACTACAGATTTGTGAGGGGAGACATTGCCGATACCAAGCTGGTGGATGACATAATAAAGGATGTGGATGTGGTTATAAACTTTGCCGCTGAAACACATGTGGATAGATCGATAAGTGACCCGGCCGATTTTATAATGACAGATGTCTATGGAACTTACGTCTTGTTAGAGGCTTCAAGGAGGCATGGGATAGGGAGATTTATACAGATATCAACAGATGAGGTATATGGCGATGCCGGAGAGGAACCATCAGAAGAGGATGCCCCGCTTATGCCGAGAAGCCCCTATGCTGCCAGTAAGGCAGGTGCGGATAGACTGGCATTCTCCTTTTGGGCCACCTATAAGACACCTGCAATAATTACCAGATGCAGCAATAATTATGGTTCTAATCAGTACCCGGAAAAGATGATACCCCTCTTTGTGACCAATGCCCTGGAGGATAAATCCCTTCCTGTCTATGGGGATGGAAAGAATACAAGGGACTGGATATTTGTGGAGGATCACTGCCGTGCAATAGATATCATACTTCACAGCAATGGGATCGAAGGAGAGGTCTTTAATATTGGATCTGGTATTGAGAAGAGCATCCTTGAGATAGCAGAGATGATACTCGATATACTTGGGAAGAATAATGACCTGATCGAATTTGTAGAGGATAGACCAGGGCATGTTATAAGACACGCTGTGAAGACAGAAAAGTTAAGATCAGTATTGGGCTGGCAGCCCTCTATCGATTTTCAGACAGGAATGGAGAGGACAATAAAGTGGTATAAAGAAAATGAGGAGTGGTGGAGAAAGATAAAGAGCGGAGAATATCTGGAGTATTATAAGAGGATGTATGGCGATAGAGGACGGAGCGAATCAAGATGAAGGTAGTTGTAACAGGCGCAAGAGGGATGTTGGGGAGCGAGGTGGTAGATATACTGACCCCCCTTGTCACATGTATAGGGGTTGGGAGGGATGATTTTGACATCACAGAGAAAGATCAGACTATTAAAGGAGTGGCGGGACTGAATCCTGATATTGTTGTCCATACTGCTGCGTATACTAATGTAGATAACTGTGAGGGGAATAAAAAATTGGCTTACAGGGTAAATGGAGAGGGTACAAGAAATATAGCGATGGCATGCAGCAGGATAGACGCCAGGATGATATATATAAGCACAGATTATCTATTCGATGGTACAAAGGGGACGGCATATCATGAGGATGATCAACCCAATCCCATAAATATATACGGAGATTCAAAACTTCGCGGAGAGAGAGAGATTCAGGAGATACTGAGTGATTATTTGATTATACGTACCTCATGGCTCTTTGGACCAAAAGGGAAGAACTTTGTAGATACAATCCTGAGGATTACCCGGGATAAGAAGGAACTTAAGATCGTTAATGATCAGGTAGGTTCCCCGACACTTACTATAGACCTGGCTAAGGCAATATCCCGGTTGATCGATCTTAAGGCCAGGGGGGTGATCAATGTCGCAAACTCCGGGTCTTGTTCGTGGTATGATTTTGCCGATAAGATCATCGAACTGTCAGGGATCAATGGTGTGATCCTTACACCTGTCTCCTCCCGTCAATCTGATCGTCCGGCCAGACGTCCATATTACTCTGTGCTCGATTGCGGCCGGCTTAGGGAGCTAACCGGTCACTTGATGAGGAGATGGGAAGAGGCTCTGGCGGAGTACTTAAGAATATCAAATATCAAAATAAACAATTAAAAAGTAAATATATTAAAGCCACATCTTAGGGCTCAATCAATCAAACCATGCAATTCAAATATCCTAACCTTACCGATTCTTCCTTTTAATTTATGTTGATGAAGAGATTTTACCTGTACTGTCGATTCGATTCTCTTGTATGTTGCCTCGCTAATTAAGATCTGTTCTTTTCGTGCCATCTTTTCAAGCCTTACTGCAATGTTGACATTATCTCCAATTACAGTATAATCCATAAAATCCTCTGAACCTATATTACCCATGATAACATCTCCACTGTTAATTCCTATACCCAATCCAAGGGAAGTAAACTCAGGAGACTCCCAACCTTTGCGGATTTCATTAAATTCCTTCTGCATTTCCAGGGCCGCTTTTACGGCCTGAAGGGCATTATTACCATGATAGTAAGGTGGTCCAAAGATAACCATTAAGTTATCTCCTATATACTTATCGATTATTCCATTATATTTAAAGATTACCCTGGCCAGTCTCGAGAATAACAGATTCAGGATATCTACCACCTTCTCCGGGTTCTGTTCTTCGGCAAAACTGGTAAAATCCCTTATGTCAGCAAAGAGTATGGTAAGGTCCTTCTTTTCTCCACCTAATTTTAAAAATCTATCAGGCTCTTTCAATATCTGTGAGGAGAGTTCCTTTGAAACATAATGATTTAAAAATACCTGCATTAACCTATTCTTTTCTTCCATAACAAGGGTCTTCTTCCTCTCTTCTATTGATTGGGCGCCTTTAATAGCAATAACCGCATCTTGACAAAATATCTCGACCAATTTCAGGTCACCCTCTGAAAACCTTTCACTGCTATTACCCAAACGATTGACATTCAAGACACCGATAGTCTTTTCATCCAGAATAATAGGGGCGCTCAAGGCCGAATGGATAGGGTATTCATTTTTAACCATGCTTCCATATTTAGCTACCTGGGCATCTTTGTTTAAGAGAAGGGATTTTCCCTCTTTTGCCACCCAACCAGCTATTCCCTCCCCTATCTTAATCTTGGACAGAAGAACCTCTTCTCTGTTTTCACCATATGCTGCCTTTGGTTCCAGAAGGGAGGTCTTTTCATCTATGATCAGCAAGGAAGATGTATTGGCATGCAGGATTTCACAACTATTCCGGACAACCAGATCAAATATACCCTGAATATCACCATCTTGTTTTCCCGCATCAGCAATAACCTCATAAAGACTCCCCAACTCCTTTATACGGCCCGACATTCTTTCCAGTTCAATCCTCTTTTCAATAAGTTCCCATCTCAGTTTCTTGATTTCCAGATGCTTTCTTAGTGAATAAAGGCTGGATAGTAAAACCAGGACCCCTAAAAATCCTAAATATAGACTTAGGCGCTCATTATTGATAAATTCAAGACGGGAAAAAGGGAAAAGATTGGGCATAAAATAGATAATGAAGAAAAAGGTCAAGAGGAGTATAAGAAGGACGCTGAAAAGCCAGAGTTCCCAATCCTTTTTTTCGATATTTATTAATTCCGGAAATCTTTTGTGTAAATGAGTCTTTCTTTCTTTCATTTTGTCATCTATATGATTTAATATCGCTTTTGGGTCTATTAGTCATGAATGTTCAGCTAATTTAAATATAGAAGGTAAAATAAGTAATTTCAAAGATATCTTGATAGAATAGGAATTTCCTTTTTTCCGCCTCTGGCGGAATGAATCTTTTGTTGGGCCAAGTCGGCCTAACAAAATGTCTGTGTTCGTCTGCGTGTGTCTGCGGTTAAAATAGCTCGCCGAAGGCGATAAGTTCTTTTGGGGCGAGCCCTTAGGATAGATACTGGCAGAGTTCTATCAATATACCACCAGTACTTTTTGGATCTAAAAATGCAATGCGTGTGTTGCGTGACCCCTTTCGAGGTTCTTTATCTATAGGTTCAATACCTCTTTTTTTTAAGATAGAAAGGGATGAAAGGATATCATCTACCTCAAATGAGATGTGGTGAACCCCCTCTCCCCTTTTTTCTAAGAAACGGCTGATCCCTGTTGAGGGATCAGTAGGCTCAATCAATTCTATACTGGAATCACCAGCGGACAGGTGTGCTACCTTAACACCATGGCTTGAGATATCTTCAATCTCTCCTGCGTCCATCCCAAAGGAGGAGTTATAGATATCCATTGCTGCCTCGATATCTTTGACTACTATCCCGATATGGTCTATTCCTTTAATTATTTTCGATTTTCGATTTTCGATTTTCGATTTGTTATTTTTCATGAAAACACCTATTTTTTCTCTGAAAAATACCCCCTCCACGGACAAACGAGTTTGTCCATGCCACCCACCCATAGAGACTCATTTCATGTATTACCTCAACCGCAGCACTACCCTTCACCCTTCACCCTTCACCCTTCACCCTTCACCCTTCACCCTTCACCCTTCACCCTTCTTCTCCTTCATCCTCTCCAAAAAGGTATATCCGATATTCAGATTGTTATCTATGCCGCTTCCTATAACTGTTTTGGGTGTTATCTCACCATGAAAATCAGAACCGCCGGTTATTAACAGATCGAGCTCATTACTGATTTTGATAAGCTCCTTTGTTTGTTTCCGGGTATGTGTAGTATAATATGTCTCTACCCCCATAAGACCTAATGATTTAAGTCCTGATATTGTCTTCTTCAGATCCATATAGTCCGATATATAAAGGTAGGGGGGATGGGCAAGGACAGGGATACCGCCTGTATTAAGGATCAATCCTATGGCATCCTCTGGATAGAATCTCCCCTTTTCTGCATACGCAGGCTTTCCCTTGCCAAGGAATCTATCAAATGCCTCATTAAAATCCTTGACAAACCCCTTCCTGTGGAGTATCTGGGCAAAGTGGGGCCGACCTACCTGACCATCAGCAATAGACTTAACTTCATCATAGGTGATCTCCATCCCGAGGTCGTTCAACCTCTTAACGATCCTTGTATTCCTGATGTCCCTTTCAGACTGGAGAAAGGCCAGTTTTTTGAGAAGGGTTGAATCGTGGTAATCAATATAATAGCCCAACATATGCATCGTACCTGTATTGTAATCAACACTTATCTCGATCCCGGGTACTATTTCTACACCGTATTTATCCCCTGCCAGTATCCCCTCCTCTATACCGCTCACATTATCATGATCCGTGATCGCCATAGCAGAGACTCCGAGTGATGATGCAAGCCTCACCAACTCCTCAGGTCTGTATGAACCATCAGATGCCGTAGTATGTGTATGTAAATCAATCCTTTTCATTTGAAAATCCCTCCACGGACAAACAAGTTTGTCCATGCCACCCAACCGCAGCACTGCAACACCGCAGTACCCTTTGTATCAGTGCGCTTCATTCCAATTGTCCCCCCAATGTATATCAACGGTTATAGGGATAGAAAGCTCCATTCCCCCTTCCATCTCCTCCCTTACAAGTTTTATCATGGTCTCCTTTTCATCTATGGGTACCTCAAAGACCAGTTCATCATGCACCTGGAGTATCATCTTGGATATTAATCCCTCCCTCTTCATCCTCCTCGAGATATTTATCATGGCCATCTTTATGAGATCCGCTGCCGAACCCTGGATAGGGGTATTTATGGCAGTCCTCTCTGCAAACTCCTTTACCTGCCTGTTCTTGCTCCCCAGGTCAGGGAGATACCTCCTCCGCTGAAGGAGTGTTGTTACGTAACCATTTTCATACGCCTCTTTGATAGTCCTGTCTATATATTCTTTCACCTTCCTGTAAAGGGAAAAATATCTTTCAATAAATTCTCTCGCCTTTTTTTGTGATACCCTCAAATCCCTGGATAGCCCGTAAGGACTTATGCCATATATAATACCAAAGTTTACAACCTTTGCAACCCTCCTCATCTCAGGTGTAATCATCTCAGGGAATACTCCGAAGACCTCTACAGCGGTCCTGATGTGTATATCTTCTCCCTTTTTGAAGGCCTCCAGCAGAACCTCGTCTCCTGAGACATGTGCAAGTATACGGAGTTCTATCTGTGAATAGTCGGCTGAGACGATAATCCACCCTGATTCAGCGATAAACCCCTTTCGTATTTCACGGCCGATCTCTGTCCTTATAGGGATGTTTTGCAGGTTGGGATCGCTGCTGCTCAGCCGGCCTGTTGCTGTGACGGTCTGATTAAAGGAGGCATGTATCCTCCTGCTGGACGGGTTTATCATTGCAGGGAGGGCATCAACGTATGTCGATTTTAGCTTCATAAGCTGTCGATAGACAAGGATATCTGCCGGCAGGTCATGTTGGATCGCCAATTCCTCCAGCACCTTTACATCTGTAGAATATCCTGTCTTGGTCCTCTTTACAGGCTTTATCCTTAGTTTGTCAAAGAGTATTGCGGAGAGTTGTTTGGGTGAATTGATATTAAATTCTTCTCCGGCTATAGCATGTATCCTTGACACATATTGACTTATCTCCCTTTCCAGACGATTTGACATCTCTTCCATAAAATCCTTATCGATCTTAACGCCATTTATCTCTATTTCTGCAAGTACATCTATTAACGGGAGTTCCACCTCGTGATATAGCCTTGCTACCCCATTCTTTTCTAATAAGGGTGAGAGGATATTTGTCAATTTAAAGGTGATATCTGCATCCTCGCAGGAATAGTTTGCCGCATCCTCTATATCCACCTCTGAAAAGCCGATCTCCTTGGCCCCTTTCCCTGCCACCTCACTGTATGAAGTCATTCGATAATTAAGATGCTCGAGGGCAATATCCTCCAGGTTATGGTTATGCTTGGAGGGATTTATAAGATACGAGGCAATCATTGTATCGAATGCGACCCCCTTTAGGTGTATTCCAGCCGAGGAGAGGACGATCATGTCATACTTGATATTCTGTCCGTACTTTTCTATATCCCTGTCCTCAAGGATTGGTTTTAGTATCAAGAGTACATATTCACTATCGAGCTGTTCCGGGACCCCCTGATAGTCGTGTCTGACAGGGATATAGAATGCCTCATTCTCTTTCAATGATATGGAGATACCCACTATTGTCGCCCTCACAGGCTCTTTATGGGTGGTCTCGAGATCAATGCTAAAGCCCTTTGCCCTCTCTAATCTCTCTATCAGTCCTTCGAAATCCTCTCTTTTCAAGATAATCTTGTAGTCTTTGTCAGATACATCCTCCTGTGGTGTCAGTTCTTTAAGGAGGCTGGCAAATTCCAGCTCCTTGAAGAGTCTGATCACCCTACCCTGCTCTATCCTTTTTTTCTTTAAGTCATCTATATTAATATCTATATCCATATCAGTTACAAGGGTACTGAGCTTCCGGCTCAGTCGTGCCTGATCTTTATACTTTAACAGTTTTTCCTTTATCCTGGCGCTATCTACCTTTTCAGTATTATCAAGGAGGGTCTCGACATCCTCAAACCTCTTTATCAGGGCTGTTGCTGTCTTGGGGCCTATTCCCGGAACCCCGGGGATATTATCAGATGTGTCCCCTGCCAGGGCCATTACCTCTACTACCCTCTTTGGCTCTACCCCGAATTTCTCTATAACCTCCTTCTCCCCGAATAGCCTATTCTTGAGTGTATCTAACATCTTCACATTTGGGGAGATCAACTGCATCAGATCCTTATCTCCGCTTACAATGGTCACCTGATATCCCTCTTTCTCTGCCCTCTTTGCTATTGTCCCTATGATGTCATCCGCCTCATATCCCTCTATCTGCAAGACAGGGATATTAAATGCCTTAACAAGTTCATGGATATATGGAATCTGGGGGACAAGATCGTCCGGCATAGAAGGACGGTGGGCCTTATACCCGGCATATTCCTCTTCCCTGAAGGTCTTTCCTTTTGCGTCAAATACGATAGCAAGATAATCAGGGCATTGTTCCCTGAGTATCTTTAAAAGCATGACAGCGAAGCCGTAGATCGCATTAGTTGGCAGCCCTTTTGAATTAGACAGATACTGTCTTATTGCAAAGAATGCCCTGTATATATAAGAGGATCCATCGATCAGGTATAGACGTTTTTTGTATGTCACAAAGAAGAACTCCTTTTCTCTGAAAATATCCCACGCAATTTACAATTTATATAATACCATATCAAGACCTAATATAGCCTAAATAAATATCAAATATCAAAATAAACAGTAACTACTCAGGTTGTTTAGACTGTAGTCTGTTAGGACTGCGCAAAGAACGAATCAAGGCTCCCAAACGCTCTGAGCTTTGTATTGTCTCGCATATTTCTTCCTCACTATTCAGCTAAATACCTATAGACTATCCACCTGAGTAGTTACAAGTAAATATATAACATATGAATAAGACCCGCATTATTTCTCATTCCCGGGCCCCGGTTTTGAAATTTTACTTGACACAAACATATCAGTATGATAAAAATGGTCTAAATTTATATGAATTTGAGTTGTTTCTGTTTTTTGGTTTTTCCTGCCATGTATGTAAGAAAATGCTGTAGGGAGGTGATGGCTTATATAGATTCAGAAAAGAGTTAGAAATCTGAGAGAGGATAATTCTCTTGATAAATATAGACATATTGTTGTAGAAGCAGGTTTTTAATCTGTTTTTTTAACATATCTTTAGAGGAGGTAGTTGATTATGAAAAAGATGTTGGTATTAATCCTGGCGGTAGCATTAATACCGCTAACATTTGTCGCTCCATCTTCAGGGGAGGTCGACTTAAGCGGTTATGCCCAGATGTGGGGTGAATATGGAGAAAAGGAGTTTGATGGCCGGACTTACGACAATACACTCAGGGGCCAGATAAAGAGGGCAAGGGTCAAGCTTACAGGGGAGGTGCTTGATAACATTACGTATAAGTTGTCAACCGATCTTAAAGATAATGCTGAGTTATACGATGCAGCAGTCACATTCACCCATCTTGGGGATGCTGCCCATATAACCCTTGGTCAGTTCAAACCTCATGTCAGTAAGGAGGCGCTTCGATCCTCATCTGAACTCGACTTTATAGAGAGATATCAGGGGGCCATATATGGAATAGGTGATGACGCTCCGACAGGAGAGCCTAATATCGGGTTGGGGTTGGATAATGAATTTAGAAATATAGGTGTCATGTTGAGCGGTCATCCTGTAGAGATCTTTAGCTATTCCCTCTTCATGGGAAATTCGGGTGGAGGGGCAAACCTTGGAACTACAGGCAGGGATAACCTCTTTTTCTCAGGACGTATAGAGGCAAGCCTGATAGATGCTCTCAGGTTCGGTGCAGCATATGCAAATACGGAAAAGAGTAATAGAGGGGGGTTTGACAAAAAGTTCCGTACCCAGGTCTGGACACTCGATGCCAGTTATGACGTTGGGGGATTAACGATTGCAGGGGAGTTCATCGGGGGGAATACAGATGCTACTACAAACCAGGGGTTCTCGGGTGCTAGTGCTACAGGAAAAGAAGTTGTTTGGCATGCTTACTATATTATGGGTGCCTACTGGATCACTGATAACATAAGGGGACTTGTAAGATTTGAGGAGTTTGATCCTGATACTGCGGTCACAGGCTCCGACAGTTACAGATATCTCCACTATTACACCTTTGGATTGAACTATTACTTTGATCCGGATGATATTCAGCAATGTAAGCTGCAGTTGGAGTATCAGATCAGGGAAGAGACATCGCCTGATCTAGCCGATAATATACTTCGTTTGGCTCTCCAGGTTAGTTTCTAATAGCAGTTCACAGGAGGAGTATGGATTAATGAGTTTATTTAACCTTTGTCCATAGCCTATGGCTTTCTTGCAAAAAGGGTCCGTCCTTAAAAAGACGGGCCCTTTTTTTATGTTTTTATGCGAATCTCTCTTGACACAAATTAGATTAAATGGTATAACATAGAATACCAGAGATGGTACCATGCGAGGAGAGAGGTGGATCTGAAACAACTGGAAAAATTAGAGTTCTATGTTATAAAGATGGTCAGTCTGGTGTCAGAACTGAAAGAGAAAAATCGTTCTTTAGAGGGCTTTGTTGATAGCATAAAGGAAGAAAAGAGGGAAAAAGAGAGGGTAATAAAAGAGAATAAAAAATTGTTTAATGAACGGCAGATCATACGCTCTAAGATAAAGGATATGTTGCATGCTCTTGAAAAGATGGAACTGATTTAAGGTAGGGGCAACTCTTGCGGTTGCCCAATAGGTGGGTGGCATGGACAAACTTGTTTGTCCGTGCTCCATTGAGTATTGATCAAAGCTGGCTTGAAGATGAGATGCGAAAGTGGAGATCAAGGTTGAAAAAGAGCACCGAGGTTGAGATATTTGGAAAGATTTATAATATTAAGAGTGAGGCAGAACCATCCTATACCTCTGAACTGGCAAGTTATGTGGACCATAAGATGAGGGAGGCTTCGGAGAATACCCTCACTGTTTCATCCATGAAGATAGCTGTTATAACAGCATTAAATATAGCTAATGATCTTTTTCAGCTTAGGGAGGAATTCAAGACTAAGGGTAATATTATAGATAGAAAGACTGAAAATCTTCTGGCTCTTATAGAAAAGGAGATTTAGGGATTATTGATATAATATTTTAATCCCCTACCTTACTCGATGTAGATTGGAAATTTTTGAGCGAATATTTTAAGAAAAGGAACTATATTTGAGCCGTGGTGAGCATGTCTCTTGAAGAGGAAGTCTAAAGCGGTTCATGAGGATCCTATTTAGAAGTAAGCGGTTTCAAAATGACCTTTCTATAACGGTATTTAGGTGGGGGAGGCATTATAATATTTTTATAAATTCCACTTTGTGGAGATAGATGTGTTAAAGATTTATAGAGGTTATTTAAGGAGAGATAGATCGCCTTTAATCTGTTGTTCTAAACTACTCAAGCTTTTGATCTTGATAAGGGTAATTATGACTAAAACCTGTGTTTCTATAGGTTTTAAATACATGGAAAAGATGAATTTGCTTGTGGGGCATATGAAAAAGGAATATACTTCAAGAGATAGAGGTATTGACAGGATAAAAGGGGCGAGTTTTATTATACGGCTGATGATAAAGAAGGTCCTTCTAACACGGATTTTCAATATTAAACCTGATCTCTTCGTATATCTTTATTAAAAAACCATTACAATCTTACCACATTTACCTCCTTTTTTATTTACAATTTTCGTTTGATATGAATAATTCTCAACTTTAAAATAGGGCTCAAGTGATAGGTGAGACGTAAATCGTGATGAGTAAAATAAATACCCATCACGCATCACGCATTACTCATCACGATTTAAGCTTGAACCTTAGAATTCTTAATTAAAAAAAACAGGAGGTGCGATAAGATGACAGATATTAGCCCGGTCACTATAATTAGCGGGATAGCTATACTCCTTGTTGGACTCTTCCTTGGTTATCTACTCCGTAAACTCTTTACAGAGGATAAGGTCAATGCGGCCAAAGATCTGGCAAAGAAGATAATAGAAGAAGCAGAAAAGGAGGTGGAGAACAGAAAGAAGGAGGTGTTGTTAGAGGCAAAGGAGGAGATGTACAGGGCAAAGGCTGATTTTGAGAAAGAGACAAGGGATCGGAGACAGGAACTTCACAATACGGAGAAGCGATTGCAGGAAAAGACAGAGAAGAAGTTAAATGTTCTCGAAAAAAAAGAGAATGAGATTAATACAAGAGAAAAGGATATATTCAATGCTGAAGAGAGGATTAAGAAAACCGAGCTTAGGTACAATAGCTTGATAGCTGAAGAGCTACGTAGATTGGAGAGGATATCAGGGATAACCTCCGAGGAGGCGAAGAATGAGATTAAGGAAAAACTCTTGAACGAAGCAAGGTATGATGTGGGTAACAAGATCAGAAGGATTGAGGAAGAGGCAAAAAGGACTGCTAACCTAAAGGCGGCTGAGATAATTAGTACTGCTATTCAGAAGTGCTCCTCAGATCATGTTGCTGAGACAACGGTCTCTGTGGTCGATCTCTCAAACGATGATATGAAGGGAAGAATAATAGGAAGAGAAGGTAGAAATATCCGTGCATTTGAAACAGCGACAGGCATAGATCTGATAGTAGATGATACCCCTGGAGCGGTTATACTGTCGGGCTACGATCCAATACGGAGGGAGATAGCCCGTATAGCGCTTGAGAAGCTGATTACTGATGGAAGGATCCATCCTGGCCGTATCGAGGATATTGTTGGAAAGGCGAAGAAGGAGATGTCGGTTAAAATACGTGAGGAAGGGGAACAGGCAGTCTTTGAACTGGGGATAAATGGCTTCCATCCGGAAGAGATTAAATTGATAGGCAGATTAAGATATCGTACAAGTTATTCCCAGAACGTCTTGCAGCATTCCAAGGAGGTTGCCTTGCTCGCTGGAATAATGGCTGCTGAGTTAGGTGAGGACGAAAAGATTGCCAGGAGGGCAGGACTCCTTCATGATATAGGTAAGGCCGTGGATCACCAAACTGAGGGAACACATGCCAAGATAGGAGTTGATCTTGCCAGAAGGTACAATGAATCAAAGTTGATAATCAACAGTATCGCAGCGCATCATGAGGATGTAGAACCAAACTCTATCATAGCGATTCTGGTTGCAGCGGCTGACGCACTCTCTGCATCAAGGCCAGGAGCACGGAGAGAAATGTTAGAGAGTTATGTGAAGCGGTTAGAGAGGTTAGAAGAGATAGGAGATTCTTTCAAGGGCGTGGAGAAGGCATATGCCATACAGGCAGGCAGGGAGATCAGGATCATTGTAGAACCTGAAAATATTAATGACTCAGAGGCGGTATTTCTTGCACAGGATATAGCGAAGAGGATACAGCACGAGTTATCCTATCCCGGGGAGATCAAGGTAACAATCATAAGAGAGACAAGGGCAGTTGAATATGCCAGGTAAAAGGAAATTGAAAAAACTGTAAACTGTGAACTGATAACTGTGAACGGATGCCTTTTAACTTTAGTTCACTTTAGGCACTTAAAACAAAGTCACCACCTCGGGTGGTAGTAATTTGACTAATGATATGAAAATTTTATTTATCGGAGACATAGTAGGCAAGGTAGGCAGGAGGGTCCTTTCCGGAGTCCTTCATAAGGTTATCGATCAGTATAAGGTAGATTTTTGTATTGCCAACTGTGAAAATGCCGCTGGTGGCTTCGGGATAAACGTTGATATAGCAAGGACGTTGTTAGATTTTGATATCAATATACTCACCTCGGGTAATCATATCTGGAATAAAAAAGAGGCGCTCGAATTGCTAACAAAGGAGAAGAGGATATTACGTCCTGCCAATTACCCTGAGGAGGTACCCGGACGTGGAAGTATGGTAACAGAGACGGCCTCTGGCGATAAGATTGGAATAATCAATCTTTCAGGGAGGGTATTTATGGACAGCCTTGATTGTCCATTCAAGGTGGCTGTCAGGGAGATCGAAAATATAGGAGCTGAAAGCAAGGTGATAGTCGTTGATATGCATGCCGAAGCCACCTCAGAGAAGGTCGCTATGGGATGGTATTTAGATGGAAGGGTCAGCGCTGTCATAGGAACACATACCCATGTACAAACCGCTGATGAGAAGATACTACCCGGAGGAACAGCCTATATCACAGATATCGGTATGACAGGGCCTTCAGATTCAGTAATAGGCATCAAAAAGGAACTTGCCATTCAAAGATTTCTTACCCGCATTCCTAAGAAGTTTGAGACAGCAAAAGGGATAGGACAGTTAAACGGGGTTATTGTAGAGATTGCCAAAGACTCAGGTGTAGCAAAGGGGATCGAGAGGATTCAGATAGGGTATGAATAAGAATATCACTCTTACAATGGTCTCTCTAAAACACTCTGAATAATCTTTATTGGTAACCATCCTATCTATTACCATCCCGCACGAAAAGTTTAGCTGATAAAACGATTTTTATTGACTTGCTTAATTTATCGTAATAAAATTAATTTTTAATTAGAGTTTGAATGAAAGCTACCCAATTCTACTGCGTTGCATGAAAACTTTGTAATCCTCATGTATCAGTTATGAGTTAATTTAAGGGGAGGTATGATGCGGAGCGATCTTATTAAAAAGGGGCTTGAACGGGCGCCCCACAGGGCACTACTCCATGCAACAGGTGTAACAAAGGATGCCCTTTCTAAGCCATTTGTTGCAATAATATCGAGCTTTACAGATATTGTCCCGGGTCATATCGGGCTTAGGGATCTGGAGAGATATATTGAGAAGGGGATCCATACAGGTGGGGGATATGCCTTTCTCTCCTCTGTCCCTGGTATCTGCGATGGGATTGTTATGGGCCATAAGGGGATGCGCTATTCCCTTCCCTCAAGGGAGCTTATCGCTGATATGATTGAATCGGTAATTGAGGCCCATCGATTTGATGGGATGGTCATGTTAACAAATTGTGATAAGATCACACCAGGGATGCTTATGGCTGCTGCAAGGGTAGACATCCCATCTATTGTGGTTACAGCCGGTCCCATGATCTCCGGGAGATACAAAATGAAAAGACTCTCCCTTGTCAGGGATACCTTTGAGGCGGTTGGTAAATACAAGAAGGGGGAATTATCAGCAGAGGATATGGAAGGATTAGAGATGTCGGCGTGTCCGGGACCCGGCTCTTGCCAGGGGCTTTACACAGCCAATACAATGGCGTGTGTTACAGAGGGGATGGGCATGTCCATGCCGGGATGCGGAACAGCGCTGGCTGTCTCTGCAAAGAAGAGGAGGATTGCCTTTGAGAGCGGGGTTAGGGTTGTAGGGCTAATCAGAGAGGGTATTTCATCCCGGAAAATAATGACAAAGGAGGCCTTTGATAATGCCATAAGGTTGGACATGGCATTGGGAGGATCGACTAACAGTGTTCTTCACCTTCCTGCAATAGCACATGATGCCGGTATATCACTTAAGCTGGAGCTCTTTGACATGCTTAGTAAGGATTCGCCCCAGATCACCAGTATCCGGCCTGGAGGGGAATACTTTATGGAGGATCTCGAATATGCCGGTGGAATACCAGGTGTGATAAAAAATCTTGGGGACAAGATCAATGATATAATGACTATTAGCGGGAAGACTATGATGGAGATAACCGATAAGGCAGAGGTGGTGGACAATGATATCATCAGATCAATGAGTAATTCCTATAATAAAGAGGGTGGAATAGCTATCTTAAGAGGGGGCCTTGCCCCGGATGGAGCTGTTGTGAAGCAGTCTGCTGTGAGTAAGAAGATGATGAAGTTTACCGGAAGGGCCAGGGTCTTTGACTCAGAAGAGGATGCAATGAAGGCGATTATGGAAGGAAAGATCATCAAGGGGGATATGGTTGTGATCAGGTATGAAGGGCCTAAGGGAGGCCCTGGTATGAGGGAGATGCTTTCTCCGACCTCTGCTATAACAGGGATGGGACTGGAAGAGTCAGTAGCGCTTATTACTGATGGGCGATTTTCAGGTGGAACACGTGGCCCCTGTATTGGACATATATCTCCGGAGGCAATGGATGGTGGAACTATAGCTGTTGTTCAGGATGGGGATAAGATAGAAATTGATATCCCCGGTCGGAGGATAGACCTCTGTGTGGATAAAGGTGAGATTGAGAGGAGATTAAAGGAGTGGAGTCCCCCTCCTCCCAGGATCAAGGGGGGTTACCTTGAAAGATACGCAAAGATGGTGACATCGGCAAATACTGGTGCTATACTAAGATGAGTGGTTTTCGATTTTCGAATGTCGATATATAGGAGGATTTAATTTAATGGATTGGTTAGCTGTAGTGATTGAAGAGTACAAGACTCTTAGAGAGGAAAGTCTGACATCATTGCAAACGCAGCAATCAATTTTACGTTTTGGAACCGCTACCCTGGGAATAGTTTTAGTTGCGGGTTTCAATGTATGGGAAAGACCTCTGTTATCAGAAATCATTTTTTTCTTTTTTGCTCCGCTTATCAGTTATTTGGTTCTCATTATATGGATGGGTGAAATAGCAAGAATGATGCGATCAGGTGTATATCTATTGGAACTTGAAAAAAAGGTCAGTAAAGAGTTTAGTGATAAACCAGAAGCATTAACATGGGAAAATTGGTTGCGGCAAGGCCAACAAGATGGCAAAACACCACAACTAATCTGGAATTATAAAGCCATTATAGCCATGTTCTTATTGCTAGCTTTGGCTTCAATAGCTGTTGGAAACTATAAAGCTTATGTGGATTTTTGTCTTACATATATTGTAATTATTAACATGTTAGAGGTGATTTTCTTTCTTATAGTAACCTTTTTTGTTTATAAGCAAGGAAAACTATTTCGATAAATCTGATTTTTTAAGATATGTGAAAGAGTGGTGTATTTAAGAATGAAGAAGTCTGGAGCAGAGATATTTATAGAGAGCCTGATAAAAGAGAAGGTAGATACTATCTTTGGGTATCCTGGAGGTATGGTACTCAATATCTATGATGCCTTGTTTGACAATCCTCACTTAAGGCATATCCTTGTGCGGCATGAACAGGGGGCTGTCCATGCTGCGGATGGATATGCAAGGGCAACCGGGAAACCCGGGGTCTGTGTAGTAACATCGGGTCCGGGGGCAACAAATACTATTACAGGTATTACCACTGCCTATATGGATTCGATCCCTGTGTTGGTCTTTACAGGACAGGTCCCAATACCGATGATAGGAAATGATGCCTTCCAGGAGGCTGACATAATAGGGATCTCAAGACCATGTACCAAACACAGTTATCTGGTGATGTTGCCTCTCTGGCAAGGACAGTACATGAGGCGTTTTCTATTGCTACTACAGGAAGACCCGGTCCTGTCCTTGTAGATCTACCCAAGGATATACTCTCTGCCGAGATCGAGTATGAATATCCCAAAGAGGTGAAGATACGGGGTTACAGACCTACTTATGAAGGTCATGCAGGACAGATCAAGAAGATGGCCTCGGCTATAAAAAATGCCCATAAGCCTGTTATCTTTGGAGGTGGCGGGGTGATCCTTTCCGGTGCATCAAAGGAGTTAACAGATCTGGCAAATATTACGCATATACCGGTAACTACTACCCTGATGGGGTTGGGAGGATTCTCAGAACTTAATCCTCTTTCCCTGGGTATGTGTGGTATGCACGGGACCTTCAGGGCAAATATGGCATTAACAGAAACTGACCTCATTATAGGCATAGGGGTCAGATTCGATGACAGGGTTACAGGAAAGCTGGATGAATTTGCCGTTAATGCAAAGATAATCCACATAGATATAGACCCTACAGCTATTGGCAAAAATGTCCCGACAGATATCCCGGTAGTCGGGGATGTCAAGACTGTTCTCAGGAAGTTGAATCCTCTATTAAAGGGTGAAAAAAAGAACTGGAAGAGGCTCCACCGTACATGGCTTGAACAGATAGAGGAATGGAAGAGGACTTTTCCCCTGGCATATAAGCAGGAGAAGGGCAAAAAAATAAAACCCCAGTATGTTATTGAACAGATAAATGAGATCACCAAAGGTGATGCCAT
>QIDP01000024.1 GCA_003229375.1 Nitrospirota bacterium | reverse complement strand
GTCAGTACACAATCTCCATCATCACCGGTATATATAAACACAGAATTCGTATGGAATGGAGGTTCAGAGGTGATATCAACCCCGTGGGCCACAGGAGCCGGTTCAGACACATCGCATACAGTTCAGGCCGGAGAAGACTCCGGAACCACAACAGTCTATATCTACTTTGCAGGCGATCCAGCAGCCGTCCATGATTCGTTCAATACAGCTCCTGTAAAAAGCGCCACTTATACTGTTGCCAGTGTGGGACCACCGCCACCCCTGGCAATAACCAATGTGCGAAGCGAAAATATATCTATTGACTCTGCAACCATAGTGTGGTCTACAAACCTCCCTGCAGACAGCCTTGTTGAATACGGTACAGAATCAGGTCTTTATACAAAATCAGAGGCTGATTCAGCAGAAGTTACCTCGCACAGCATTCCCCTGACAGGACTATCTCCGGATACGACATACTACTATCAGGTGACAAGCTCTGATTCTGGCGGGAGTGTAGTAAGTCAGGAGTTCAGCTTTACCACAGAGGCCCTTAAACCGTTAGCAATCACTACCGATTCCTTACCATCCGGGATTGCAGACAGCCCGTACAGCGCCGGCTTACAGGCAGCAGGCGGTATTTCACCATATAGCTGGAGCATAATAACAGGCAGCCTCCCTGATGGTTTAAGCCTTAATCAATCAGGAGAGATTTCAGGCACTCCAACAACAGAAGAGACCGCCTCCTTCACAGTTGAGGTAACAGATAGTTCGGTACCACAGCAATCTGACACAAGGCAATTATTAATAACGGTCACTATTGTAGACTTGGATGGTATAGTTGACAATGCTGATCCCGGTCAATTCAGTGTAGTAGGCACATGGAGTACAGCGCCTCCACCTGACATAACCGGATACTATGGTGATGATCTTCGTTATCATGCTGGTGGTGGTACCGGTGCCAATACAGCCACATGGGATGCCGAGTTACCAGCGGGGCCCGGTCTCTATGAGGTATATGTGTGGTATATAGCAGCTAAAGCGCTTGCCAGCGATGCACCGTATACTATTAACTATGCTGATGGTTCCACCACAGTACGGGTGAATCAACAGATAAAGGGTAGTCAATGGGTTAAAATAGGCATCTTTGACTTTGCTAATGACGGTACAGAAAATGTAATACTATCAGATAACAGCAGCATACAGGGTCAAGAGGTAAGTAGTAGCTCTATGAGACGACGGCCGCCACCTCCACCGCCTACTCCAACCACCTGGGTAGTGGCAGATGCGGTTAGGTTTAAACCCGTTGTGCCTGACGGTATAGTTGACAATGCAGATCATGGTCAATTCAGTGTAGTAGGTACCTGGGGTACAGCACCCCCGCATCCACATTCCATAACCGGATACTACGGTGATGATCTGCGGTATCATCGTGGTGGTGGTACCGGCGCCAATACAGCTACATGGGATGTTGAGTTACTCGATGGCCCCGGTACGTACGAGGTATATGTGTGGTATATAGCAGCTAAAGCGCTTGCCAGCGATGCACCGTATACTATTAACTATGCTGATGGTTCCACAACAGTACGGGTAAATCAACAGACAAATGGCAGTCAATGGGTTAAAATAGGTACCTTTAACTTTGCTGATACCGGTGGAGAGAATGTAACCCTGTCAGATGATGCCAATGGATGGGTGATTGCAGATGCTGTGAGGTTTGTGGGTGCTGATACAGGTGGGGAGAGCAAGATAGATTATGAATTGGCAGAGGGTAGTATAATAGGCTTTGAAGGTTCAACTAACCCTAATCCTGTAACAGGAGATATCACCATAGACCTGCTGAATAATAGTGGTGCATTTAACTTTATAGTTTCCATTGAGGGGATCGGCACAGAGCAGGTTACCGGTACAATAGATGTCGATTTGACAGATATTACTGTTGATCAAAATGATATTATCCTCTCATTAGCAGGGACCTCAGTAATAACAGATAGTTACCAGAACATTATACCGGCGGGAGTTTACACCATTACTGCTGATATAACCGAGACATATGAAGGTATCCTTCCAAATGTAACATCTCTTGTTATAGATATGGCCCTATCATCAGATGAGTTATTGACACCACCAATACTAGCCCATTTAGTACTAAATGCCAAACAACCGGTTCCTTTAATAGGTTATGGATTACAACAGGGTAGTATCATAAGCCTTGCAGGCTCAACCCGGCCTAATCCTGTAAAAGGAGACCTTGAGATAGACTTAGAGGATAATAGTGGTGCATTCGATTTTGAGGTTTACATTGAAGAGATCAATGCAAATGATAAAGTTACAGGCACAATAGGTGAGATTGAATTAACAAATATTGTTGTTGATCAAAACAACATTACAATTTCATTAACCGGAACCTCAACAGTAACAGATAGCTATTCAGGGCTTATACCGGAAGATACCTATCAATTTACTGCAGAGCTGACCACGACATTTGAAGACTTCCTTGTATTACCGGGATATTTTGTTATAGATATGACATTATCTTCAGATCAATTGCCTGGTTCAATAGCAGCCCATCTGATAGTTGAATTGACTTCTGCGATCCCTGATAGCCCTGTCAGGTGATATTATGCCTGGTACATATAAATTCTGGATAGAGATTAAGGTTGTTTTCACCGCAAAAAGCGTGAAAACGTAGTTGGCTCTACTGCAAAAACCTCAGAAACAGGGTAGCCGCAACCTTTAGGTTGCGTAAGTGGCTGATTTATAGCAAGCTTTTTCGCAGGCTAAAGCCTGCGGCTACCAATGTCGGGGTTTTTGCAGAGTCATCTTTAAGACTGTAACTTTTCTAATATATTCTGCATAGCTTCCTTCTCCTTTTTAAAAAGCGATGCCTAACCATCATTTAAAATAAATCTCTTAGCTATCAAAAATTTCCCAAAAATAAATTTTTTTGGGGGGGGAGACACCACCAGAATATTCTTATTTAGATTTATGGAGAAATATGATATTAAGACTGCATTGATGGTATCACTGAACACTAAGATTGTTTTTGAGGACAATAAGAGAAAGATAGAAGTTATCCCTTATTGGAAATATTGGAGCATAAAAAAAAGATGTAGCTGCTCGTAAACTGGATATGCGGAAAATCTGAAATTTTTCAGAAAAATTATTTTTGTCAGCTATTGAAATATGTGATATAGATAAATCAGTGATAATAGAAAAGGAGTTGAGAACATGTCCACAAAAACCAAAAATGTAACACTCTCTCTACCTCGAACAGTTATCTCCAGAGCCAAGCACCTGGCTATAGATAAAGGAACATCCCTGTCTGGTCTGGTAGCTCAGATTCTCTCTGAGGAAATTAGCCGTAACAGGCAATATGCAGAAGCCAAACGCCAGGCCATCTCCTTGCTTAAAATGCCCTTCAACTTAGGCACCAATGGCAAAAAGTTACCCACCAGGGAGGAACTCCATGCCCGTTGAGATGGTTGATACCAATATCCTGATCTATGCCCATGATAGGTCTCAAAGGCATCGGCAACGCCAGGCTGCTGAACTCTTGGATAGGCTATGGGAGACCAATGCGGGTCTCCTTAGTATACAGGTCCTTCAAGAATTCTATGTCAATGTCACCACTAAAGTTACACATCCTCTTTCTCCTGGTAATGCCCGAAAAATATTAGAAATATACTCAGCCTGGCCCATTGTAAGCCCCACGGCCCAGGATGTTATCAATGCCACCATACTCGCTAAACGCTATAAAATATCATTTTGGGATGCCATGATCCTGACAGCAGCCGAAAGCGGCGGGGCATCTATTCTATGGTCCGAGGATCTTAACCCCGGACAGAAGTACAAAAACGTTCAGGTCCGTAACCCTTTTGCCGAAAGTCCAGAGGGATAGAAGAAGAAATAGTAGGAACCGGAAACCGAAAAAATCGGAAAATCAGAAAAAAGTTGTAATTTTCCTGATTTTTGTGTTAATTTTCTGGGTTTTTGCAGTAGAGTCAAACAAGTTTGTCCGTGCCATCCACCCCTACAGATTCATTTCATCTATTTCCCAAACCGCAACACCGCGCTAAATATTTAACCACTGAAGACACAAATCTCCGTGTTCTCTGTGGTTTTAATTTAATTTTAGTTAGAAAAATAAGGAAATCTGAAAATTTTCGAAAATTTTCCTTGACAAAAGAAACAAAAAATGATTAAATGGAAGTTATTCTTAAAGTAAAATAGTCATTATTATTTGCTTTTTCACAAAACATTTTCTAATAAAATAAGTAGTTACTTTCTAACAGACTAAAAAAATAGAGAGCCTGAAATTCGTATTCCAAATTATCTGGGTACGGACTTTTTGTTTATAATTTTTAAATCGGAGGATAAATAATGATAAGAGGCTGGAAAGTAACGATCTCAATCCTTGCAGTATTATTTGTTACATCCTTTTGTATTCATTCTGCATCAGCACAGGGTATTGGTGTTGTTGATAATATTGATTCTAATTTCAGCACAACAGGTACGTGGAATATAGCACCTCCCGGCAATGCATCACCCGGTTACTATCGTAAAAACTATCGCTGGAGTGCTCCTATTTCAAAGACTTCAGAAAATATAGCCTGTTGGGGGGCTGAGTTAAGTGATGGTGCGGGTGATTATGAGGTATTTGTATGGTATCCAATAAATATAAAAAATGCTACCAACGCACCATTTATTATTGATCATGCTGGTTTATCTACCACTGTTTATGTGGATCAGAGTACAAATGGTGGTAGATGGGTGAGCCTGGGGGTATATAACTTCAATGCCTCTGGCGGAGGTGGAGGAAGATGTGATACCAGTGGTGGTGGTAGAGGAGGAAGACGAGGCGGCAGCAGCGGAGGAGTAATAAAAGAAGAGGTAAGCCTATCAAATAATGCCGACTTTACTGTGGTTGCAGATGCTGTTTTGTTTAAACAATATCCATCATGGGACGATGGAGATGGAATTGTTGATAATATTGATCCTGGTTTTGGTGTAATAGGCGACTGGCGGGCCTATTCTGTCACAAATTCTGCTATCTATGGACCTGATCTGCGCTATCATGCTGTTGGCACAGGTACAGAAATGGCCGTATGGGATGCAGAACTAATCAATGGTCCAGGTACTTATAAAGTAATGGTATGGCATCTTGGGCATGATCATCTTGCCAGCAATGCACAATTTACCGTAAATCATAGTGGCGTATCCGATACAGTAACAGTGGATCAGCGAGAAAATGGGGGCCAATGGGTGACCATCGGTGTCTTTGACTTTGCTGCTGGTGGAACAGAGAATGTAACACTTACAGACAAGGCAGATTCCTGGGTTGTTGCAGATGCTGTCAGGTTTGAACCATGTACAATAGTCTTAGATGGGATTGTCGATAATGCTGATTGTAACTTCAGCGTAGCAGGAGAGTGGAAGATATCTAACAAATCACCTGATTATTACGGTATAAATTACCACTGGACCAAGCCCGGTACCGGTGCTGACAGAGCCTCATGGAGTGCTGAGTTAACCGGTGGCCCTGGTTTCTACGGGGTATTTGTATGGTATCCGGTAAATAGTGGCTATGCAACCAATGCACCATATACTATCAACCATGCTGGTGGATCTGATACAGTACGGATTAATCAAAGTATAAATGGTGGCCAATGGGTGAGCCTGGGTACATTTGATTTTGCTGATACCGGGGGAGAGAATGTAACCCTGACAGACAATGCAGATTCCTGGGTAATTGCAGATGCTGTGAAGTTTGAGGCTATTATTCCTCCAACAATTATCATCATCGATGTTCAGGTTGTGGATATCACTGATACCACAGCAAGGATAACCTGGACAACAAATGTGCCTGGAGATAGCTGTGTCAATATTGGGGATATTTGTGAATACTTTGGTTACCTCACACAGCATATCTCTGACAGGTCTAAGCCCCGAGACAACCTATGATTTTACAGTGAGCAGTACTGATGCAAGGGGTAATAGGGTCTGATATAACCCTGCCAATAATTAGTAATGTTCAGGTTGTGGATATCACTGATACCACAGCAAGGATAACCTGGACAACAGATGAGCTTGCAGATAGCTGTGTCAATATTGGGGATATTTGTGATGATACTTTGGTTATTTCACACAGCATAACCCTGACAGGTCTAAGCTCAGGGACAACCTACGACTTTACAGTGAGCAGTGCTGATGCAAGGGGTAATAAGGCTGAGGAGGCTGGTAGTTTCACGACCATTGCAATGGACGGTGTTGTTGACAATGCGGATTATAATTTTAGTGTAGAAGGTACATGGGATTCAGGGATCGGTGGTTTTCGTGGAGACTACCGTTATCATGTCCCTGGTGATGGTAGTGAGACAGCCACATGGTCTGCCGAGTTAACAGATGGTCCTGGCTATTATGAGGTCTTTACATGGTATCCAGAAAATATAGAAGGTGCTGCTGCCAATGCACAATTTACAATCAACCATACAGGTGTGTCTGACACTGTTCTGATAGATCAGGGTAGTGGTGGTGGTGGTGATTGGGTAAGCCTTGGGACCTATAATTTTGCTGATATAGGTGGGGAGAGCAAGATAGATTATGAATTGGCAGAGGGTAGTATAATCAGCTTTGCAGGCTCAACCCAGCCTAATCCTGTGACAGGAGGTTTTGAGATAGACCTGCAGAATAATAGTGGTGCATTCGATTTTCTGGTTTCCATTGAGGGGATCGGTACAGAGAAGGTTATCGGTACAATAGATGTTGACGTAACAAATATTAGTGTTAATCAAAAGGATATTATCCTCTCATTAGAGGGGACTTCAACAATAACAGATAGTTACCTGGGTATTATCCCGGGGGGAACCTACACCATTACTGCTGATATAACCGAGACATATGAAGGTATCCTTCCAGTGGTAACATCTCTTGTGATAGATATGACCCTATCATCGGATGAATTATCAACACCGCCAATAGATGTCCATTTAGTAGTAGATGCCAAACAGCCTGTTCCTTCAATAGGTTATGGATTACAAGAGGGTAGTATAATCAGTTTTGCAGACTCAACCCAACCTAATCCTGTTAAAGGAGACCTTGAGATAGACCTGCAGAATAATAGTGGTGCATTTGATTTTGCGGTTTCCATTGAGGGGATCGGGGCAGAGAATGTTACCGGTACAATAGAGGAGATATCCTTAACAGATATTACTATTGATCAGGATAGTATTGTCATTTCATTAAGCGGGACATCAACAGTAACAGATAGCTATTTAAACCTTATACCGGAAGATACCTATCAATTCAGTGCAGCGCTGACCACGACATTTGCAGACTTCCTGGTATTGCCGGGATCGTTTGTGATAGATATGACATTATCTTCAGATCAATTACCGAACTCCATGGTAGCCCATCTGATAGTTGAATTGACTCCTGCAATGCTTGAGAATGTAATCCTGTCAGACAATGCCGATGCCACAGTACTTGCAGATGCGATTAAGTTTGAATTTGTCGAGTATGACACTGTCCCGCCGGTAATTACCAATGTCCAGGTGTCTGATATAACATTGGATTCAGCAGTAATAACATGGGATACAGATGAGCTCTCGACCGGTGAGGTAGCATACTCTTCAACTGCTGGTGATTACACAGCAAGCGATTCAGTACCGGTTATATCACACAGTATAACCCTGACAGGTCTAAGCCCGGATACAACTTACAACTTTATAGCGAACAGCGTTGATGTAAGTGGTAATATGGCTGTTAGTGGTGAAGATAGTTTTGCGACATTACCAGAGCCTGATGTAATCCCACCAGATATTACTAATATTCAGAGTGTGGTCGATGTAACCACAGCAACAATAATATGGGATACAGATGAGCCTGCAGATAGTTGTGTCAATATTGAGGGTAGTGAGATTTGTGATGGGGGTCTGGTTATATCACACAGCATACTTCTTGCAGGTCTAAGTTCAAATACAACCTACTCTATTCTGGTGAGCAGCACTGATGCAAGTGGTAATAATGCCAGCCTTGGATATAGTTTCACGACATTACCAGAGCCCGATGTAACCCCACCAGATATTACTAATGTTCAGAGTGTGGTCGATGTAACCACAGCAACAATAATATGGGATACAGATGAGCCTGCAGATAGTTGTGTCAATATTGAGAGTAGTGAGATTTGTGATGGGGGTCTGGTTATATCACACAGCATAACCCTGCCAGATCTAAGCCCGGATACAACCTACTCCATTACAGTGAGCAGTGCTGATGCAAGTGGTAATAGTGCTAGCGTTGAATACAGTTTCACAACATCACAATTAGACGGTATTGTTGACAATGCTGATTATAACTTTAGTGTGGTAGGCACATGGGGTACAGATAACAGTACACCTGAATTCTTTGGCCCGGACTATCGTTATCATGATGCTGGTACTGGCGCGGCTACAGCTATCTGGGATGCTGAGTTAACAAATGGTCCTGACTACTATGAGGTCTTTGCATTCTACCCTGCAGATGAAAACGCTGCTGCCAATGCACTATTTACGATCAATCATGCCGGTATATCTGAGACGGTAGCGGTGGATCAGAGTATAAATGGTGGTGATTGGGTAAGCCTCGGGATATATTATTTTGATGGTCTTGGTTCAGAGACCGCCAGAAGTTATGATGTGCTGGAGGAGAGTTATATAACAACCCTATCGGGGAATGTCAACCTCAGTGGAGATTTTGATCTGGATTTAAGGGATATGAGCGGTTCATTTAATGTGGCAGCAGGAGGTGGTACGCTGGCCGGTACAATTTATGGACTCAGCTTTACATCCCTTGATATAGGTAATATGACTGCCTCATTAACAGGAATTGTAGACATAACAGATGGTTTAAGTGTATATATTCCTGTAGGAACTTACCAGTTTAGTGCCGGGGTAACAGGTGGTACGTTTACAGGCCCGGTACTCTTCCCCGCATCTTTTACTATAGATGGCGCTATTACGCTGGAAGGATTCCAGATTCCGATCCATCTGGTGGCAGAAGTAGATCCAGCTACTCTATTATTACCCGAGAATGTCACTCTATCAGATTATGCTGATCCCTATGTAATTGCAGATGCTGTTAAGTTTGAAAAATTTATACCTCCGGACATAACTATCTTAACCACATCTTTACCAGATGGAGATGTAGGTTATCCATATTCTCAGGCAATAGAGGCGACAGGAGGTATCAAACCTTATAGCTGGAATATAATAAGCGGGGAACTGCCTTACGGGTTAAGTCTTGATAGCTTAACAGGTGAGATTTCCGGTACCACAACAACAGGAGGAACTTTTAATTTCACAGTTGAGGTAACAGATTCATCCGGGCCGCAGCAATCAGCCTCAAAGGATTTATCAATAACCGTGGGAGTTCCGGACGGTATTGTTGACAATGTTGATCCTGGTTTTAATGCAGATGATACCTGGGATACGTTTAGTGCGCCTGATCAATATGGTACAGACTACCGTTATCATGCTGCTGGTGACGGCAGTTCTATAGCCACATGGGAGGCTGAGTTAACCAATGGTGCCGGCAGGTATGAGGTAGCTGTATGGTACCCAAAAAGTGATAGTGAATCATTTGTATTTGCTGCTAATGCCCCGTATACTATCAACCATGCTGATGGATCTGATACAGTACCGGTGAATCAGAATAAGATTAAAAATGGAGGTAAGTGGGTGAGCATAGGGATTTATGACTTTGCTGATGATGGTACAGAGTATGTGAGCCTTTCGGATGATGCTGATTCATGGGTTGCTGCAGACGCTGTTAGATTTTACTTCAGAGCACCGGGGGCAGGAGAAGATCCGGATGATAGTATTGTTGATAACGCTGATACCGGCTTCAGTGCAGTAGGGACATGGAAGGAAGACACAAAGCTATCTGGTTTTGAACCTCCGGACTACCGTTGGCATGCTGCTGGTGATGGTAGTTCTGTAGTTACATGGGATGTTGAGTTAACAGATGGCACTGGCTATTATGAGGTGTTTGTAAAGTATGCAATAAGTGACAAACTCGCTACTAATGCCCCATATACTATCAACCATGCTGATGGATCTGATACAGTGCCGGTAGATCAGAGTATAAATGGAGGTAAGTGGGTGAGCATAGGGACTTATAATTTTGCTGATGATGGCACAGAGTATACGAGCCTTTCGGATGATGCTGATTCATGGGTTGTTGCAGATGCTGTTAAGTTTTCCTTTAGAGGAAGCCTGTATGATGGCATTGTTGATAATGTTGACATCAATTTTAGCGTAGATGACTCATGGCTTGAGCCGGTAGTAAAAGACAGTGCCTATGGTGGAACCTATTCTTTGCATACTGGAAACCTTGGTGGTACTGGCGCTATAGCTATGTGGAATGCCGAGTTAATTAATGGTCCTGGCTCATATGAGGTATTTGTCTGGTATCCGGTAAGTACTTTTTTCGCAACTAATGCATCATTTACGATCAATCATGATGGCGTATCTGAGACTGTAGAGTTAAATCAGAGTGTAAATGGAGGTCAATGGGTGAGTATAGGGATTTATAACTTTGCTAATGATGGTACAGAGTATGTGAGCCTTTCGGATGATGCTGATTCATGGGTTGCTGCAGATGCTGTTAAGTTTGTAAGTATTCCATAGGAGTAGATCTACAACGGACCCGCGAGTTTACTCTCGTTGCTAAGCTTCTGCTTAGCAACGAGAGTAAGTAAAAAGCTCTGCTTCTTTAAAGCATGAGCTTTTGTGACATAAAACGTTCCCAAGCAGGAGCTTGGGAACGAGAAATAATGTAGGTCTTAGCGATATAATTTTAAAAAGAGGGGAGGGGGGTAACCTCGCTGAAGGCTTTATACAGATTCTACCCTCTCTATTTCCGGGATACTCTTTTTGAGGGCCTGTTCTATACCCATCTTGAGGGTCATAGTAGCACTGGGGCAGGTGCCGCATGCACCAGTAAGTCGTACCTTTACAACACCATTTTCGACATCCACTAGCTCAACATCCCCACCATCAGCCTGCAGTATCGGTCTTAGGGAATTAAGTACCTCTTCAACCTTTTCTCTCATATTCTACACCTCCAATCTATATTATATTCTATCTATAATTTATAATAGATTTCTTGTCCAGTCAACAAAAAAACAAAGAATGTTCCGTGACAATCTTGTAGACATTGTTGAAGAGAGAATTTTCAGTTGACATTGGTTATGTTATCCAATATTCTCTAGGAGTCTGATATTAGCGGATAGAGGTAAAGATATATCATGTTACCCCTTAAGGATGACAATCCCACAGAGACAGTTCCTTTTATTACTGTCTCAATAATTATTATAAATATACTCGTATATATTTATCAACTATCATTGGGCCCTGAGTTCGAGAGATTTATATTCACAATGGGTGCTATCCCGAATAAGATCATTAATCACTCCTGTCTCATTCCTAAGATTTCTCTCCCTGCCTTTCTTACCATATATTCATCAATGTTTCTGCATGGGAGCATTTTACATATAGTAAGTAATATGCTCTATCTATGGATATTTGGTAATAATATTGAGGATGCCATGGGGCATATAAAGTTTATATTATTTTATCTGATCTGTGGTTCAATGGCCGCATTTGCGCATATCATTACAGATATTGACTCAAAGATTCCCATGGTTGGGGCAAGCGGCGCTGTATCCGGTATTCTTGGGGCATATATACTCTTATATCCTCGTGCCAGGATTCTGACCCTTGTTATAATAGGATTCTTTGTGAGGCTGGTGAAGATCCCTGCGGTCTTTGTGCTCGGATTTTGGATCTTAATGCAATTTCTATTTGGAATGACAAGTTTAACTGCCAGAGGCAGCAGTGGAGGTGTTGCATGGTTTGCACATATCGGCGGTTTTGTAACAGGATTTATACTTATAAATATATTTAAACAACAGAGAGTAAGAATTAGGCGGAGAAGGAGGAGAATATTTTAAAAAAAGATACCCTGATAAGGACAAGGAATATTGGGATCATCTCTCATATAGACGCGGGTAAGACTACTGTCACAGAGAGGATTCTCTATTATACGGGGAGGATCCATAAGATCGGTGAGGTTCATAATGGTGCTGCGGTAATGGACTGGATGTCTCAGGAGAAGGAGAGAGGAATAACCATTACTGCTGCAGCCACCACATGCAGATGGCAGGATCATATTATACATATAATAGACACCCCGGGACATGTTGATTTTACCATAGAGGTAGAGAGGTCTCTGAAGATATTGGATGGTGCGGTGGCTATATTCGATGCAGTAGAGGGGGTTGAACCACAATCAGAGGCAGTATGGCATCAGGCAGACAGATATCATGTGCCCCGTATTGCCTTTATAAATAAGATGGATAGGATCGGAGCAGATTTTTTCGGTGCCCTTGAAAGTATGAGAAAGAAGTTAGGGGCAAACCCTGTCCCTGTGCAGCTTCCAATGGGGGTTGAGGATAGTTTTAGGGGTGTGATCGACCTGATAAGGATGAAAGGGATAGAATGGGATGAAAAGGATATGGGCTCAACCTATAGTGATGTTGATATCCCCCCGGATATGGAGGAGATAGCAAAGAGCTGCAGGGAGTCTCTTATAGAGGCAGCCTCAGAATGGGATGATGGGGTAATGGAGAAGTACTTAAATAGTGAGGATATCCCGGATGCCGAGATATATACCGCTATAAGGAGAGCTGCCATAAGTGGCAGTGTAGTGCCTGTCCTTTGCGGTGCAGGTTTGAGGAATAAGGGGATCCAACCCCTCATCGATGCCATTGTATACTACCTTCCAGCACCTGTAGACCTGCCACCCATTGAGGGTACTAATCCTGATACAGGAGTGAGAGAGATACGGCAAAGCAATGAAAATGAGCCGTTCTCCGGCCTGGCATTTAAGATCATAATAGATGAGGGAAGAAGGTTTACGTATTTCAGGATATATTCAGGGAAGATATCACCTGAATCTGTTGTCTATAATTCTAACAAGAAGAAAAAAGAGAGGATAGCAAGGCTTTTTAAGATGCATGCCAATAAAAAGGAGCGGATAGATGTAGCCTATGCTGGTGATATTGTTGCAGCGGCAGGATTAAAGATCACATCCACAGGAGATACAATCTGTGATGAAGGTTCTCCTATAATATTTGAACCGATGGTCTTTCCCGAGCCTGTTATATCGGTTGCTATCGAACCTAAGAGTATAGGGGATCAGAAGAAACTGGACATATCACTCGAGAAGCTCAGCGGAGAGGATCCAACATTCAGCAGCAAGGTAGATGAGGAGACAGGTCAGATTATCATATCCGGTATGGGTGAGCTCCACCTGGAGGTCATGGTAAAGAGGTTGATAGAGGACTTTGGTGTAGAGGGAAGGGTTGGCAAGCCTCAGGTGGTGTACAGAGAGACGATAACCAGGGCCACAGAATCTATGGGCAGATTCATGAAGGAGATAGGGGACAGGATGCATTTTGGTGAGGTGAGGTTGAGGCTCGAACCCAAGGGGAGGGGAGGGGGCCTCGAGTTTATTAGTGTCCTTCAGGATAGCGTTATACCGCAGGAGTTTATTCAATATATCAGGGAGAGCATAAGTACGGCAGCGATGAGTGGTGTAATAGCTGGATATCCAGTAGTGGATGTGAAGGTAATCCTCCTATCTGCTGCATATAAGGAACCTGAGTCCTCAGAAATCGCTTACAGAAATGCTGCTATTATGGCATTTAATGAAGGATTAAGGAACGGAGAGCCTATCCTGTTGGAGCCTGTTATGTCAGTAGAGGTAGCATGTCCTGAAGATTTTGCAGGACAGATAATCGGAGATCTGAATTCGCGTGGGGGGAAGATAGAGAAGATCACACCCAGACCCCCTGTACAAATAATAGATGCCATTGTACCCCTCTCAAAGATGTTCGGCTATACAACAGATTTAAGGTCTGCCAGCCAGGGGAGAGGGACCTTTACGATGAAATTTTCACATTTTGATAAGATGGGCTAAGGGACTGTAATGTAAAAGTTATTACTTTACAGTCCCTAAGGGTATTGATTTTGTTAAGCTCATATGTTAACTTATGAACTGAAACAATTCAAGGAGGTTTTTGTAATGCGCAAAAAGAGATATTTATTGGCTCCCGGTCCAACCCCGGTTATTGAAGAAGCCCTGTTAGAGATGGCAATGCCTATCCTTCATCACAGGACACCTCAATTCAGTGCCATAATAGGAGAGGCAAAGGAGGGGCTTAAGTATCTATTTCAGACAAAAGGTGATGTCTTGATACTGTGTGCATCGGGTACCGGCGCTATGGAGGGCTCTGTTTCAAACCTCTTTTCCCCCGGAGATAATGTTATTGTGATTAATGGCGGGAAGTTCAGTGAGAGATGGGTAGATATATGTGGGGCCTATGGACTGAATGTACAGGAGATTAATGTAGAGTGGGGCAAGGCTGTTGATCCATCTATTGTTAGAGATACATTGAAAAAGAATAAAGGGATTAAGGGGGTATTTGTTCAGGCAAGCGAGACCTCTACCACGGTTGCACATCCTGTTAAGGAGCTTGCTGAGATTGTAAGGGATATGGCTGATACTATCTTAGTGGTAGATGGGATAAGCGGTGTGGGGGTATTTGATATCCCTATGGACAAATGGGGAATAGATGTATTGGTGTCAGGTTCCCAGAAGGCATTGATGCTCCCGCCGGGTCTGTCATTTGTTGCATTGAGTGACAAGGCTTGGCAGTTTTCAGAGGATGCAAAGCTGCCAAGGTATTATTTTGATTTCAGGAAGGAGAGGGATAAATTAAGGGATAATACAACAGCTTATACACCTGCAATATCATTGATAGTCGGTCTCAGGAAGGTCTTACAGAATATCAGGGAGGAGGGACTTGAGACTATCTTTGCCAGACATGAAAGCCTGGCTATGGCTGCAAGGGCTGCTATCATTGCACTTGGACTAAGGCTTCTTGCCCCTGATTCACCGAGTAATTGTGCTACTGGTTTTTTTGTCCCGGATGGTATAGATGGAGGTAAATTTGCGAGGTTTCTTAGGGATGAATTAGGTATTACCATTGCCGGGGGACAGGGACATCTGAAGGGTAAGATCCTCAGGATAGCCCATATGGGATATATTGATATGTTTGATATAATTGTGGCAATCTCTGGTTTGGAGATGGCATTTAAGAGGTTTGGATATAATGTAGAATTCGGGAGAGGCGTTGCTGCAGCTCAGGAGATATTATATAAAGAAGTGCCTAAAGTGTCTAAAGTGAACTAAAGTGCCTAAAGTTAAGGAATTTGAAATTTTAATATAAAAAATAATTCAATAACTTTAGACACTTCAAACTTTAGTTCACTTTAGACACTTTTAGTTTAGGAGGAATAGATGAAGGTATTGGTGAGTGATGATCTTTCAGAAAAGGGGATTGAGATACTCAGAAGGGAAGATAACATAGAGGTTAGTGTGAAGACAGGACTCTCTATGGAAGATCTGATTGCAGAGATACCGGATTATGATGCACTTATTATACGGAGCGGTACAAAGGTCACTTCCGGTGTGATAGAGGCAGCAGATAACCTGAGGGTGATCGGGAGGGCAGGTATAGGGGTGGATAATGTGGATATAGATGCGGCCAGCAAGCGAGGCATTGTTGTCATGAATACACCTGAAGGGAATATCATTACAACTGCGGAACATACCATATCTATGATGCTTGCCCTTTCCAGAAACATTCCCCAGGCAAATGCATATGTAAAGTCAAAGGGGTGGAAAAAGAAGGGGTTTATAGGGGTAGAGGTCTTTAATAAGACACTTGGTGTCATCGGGCTGGGTAGGATAGGAAGGGTTGTGGTTAAGAGGGCACAGGGATTAGAGATGAATGCGATTGCCTATGATCCCTTCATTTCTAAGGATACAGCTCATAAGATAGGTATTGAATTGGTCGATATGGACGAACTTCTCAGGAGATCAGACTATATCACTGTCCATGTGCCCAAGACAGAAGGGACGATCCATTTTATTGGTGCCAAAGAGTTCGGGATGATGAAAAAAGGGGTAAAGATAATCAATTGCTCAAGGGGTAGTATAGTGGATGAGATAGCCCTTTATCAGGCAATTGTTGATAAAAAAGTAAGTGGAGCTGCCCTTGATGTATTTGAAAAAGAGCCCCCCGAGGATAATCCCCTCCTGGAACTGGATGAGGTGATATGCACTCCCCATCTTGGTGCATCTACAGGTGAGGCTCAGGAAAATGTGGCGATTGCTGTGGCAGAACAGATTGTAGATTTTCTGAAAAAGGGAGAGATAAGAAACGCAATCAATGTGCCATCTATAGATATTGAGGTCCTGGCAAAGATACGTCCATTTCTCTCTCTTGCCGAGAAATTGGGAGGTTTTCAGGGGCAGTTAGTAGAGGGAGGGATAAGGGAGGTTACTGTAAAGTATAGTGGAGATGTAATCGATTTAGGTGTGAAACTGGTTACAGTATCGGTATTGAAGGGCCTTCTTCAGGTATTTGTTGAGACTAGTGTAAATTTGGTTAATGCATCCCTTATTGCAGAGGAGCGTGGGATCAGGGTATTGGAGACAACGAGTAGTGAGGCGGAAGATTTTACGAGTCTGATAGGGGTAAAGATAAAGACCGATAAGGAAGAGAGGGAAATAGATGGGACGATCTTTGGAAAGGAAGAGCCCCGTATAGTGAGGGTAGATGATTATCACATAGAGGCTATACCTTCCGGTAATATGCTTTTCTTCTCCAACGTAGATGCCCCGGGCGTCATAGGTAAGATCGGGACGATTCTGGGTAATAATAATATCAATATTGCAGGGATGCATTTAGGGAGGACAAAACTTCATGGGAAGGCCGTGGCTATTGTTAATGTAGATTCTCCTGTTACTGAAAAGGCATTGGAAGAGATCATGAGTATGCCGGATATCATTTATGCCAAGAGGATTACGTTATAAGGTGAAAAAGGAGATATAGATGTCTGTAGTAGTAGTAGTAGTAGGTATACAGTGGGGGGATGAAGGTAAAGGTAAGATTATAGATGTCCTTACCAAAGATGCTGATGTTGTTGCCCGTTATCAGGGAGGACATAATGCAGGCCATACAGTAATGTTTGGGCAAGAGAAGTTTGTCCTTCATCTTGTTCCCTCCGGAATACTCCATCCCGGTAAGATATGTATTATAGGTAATGGAGTGGTGATAGATCCATCTGCTCTTATAAATGAGATCAAGTGGCTTAAAGAGAAGGGAATTGAGGTTGACAATAATCTCTTTATTAGTGATAGAGCCCATCTTATCATGCCATACCATCTAATCTATGACATAAGTGGTGAGGAGAGAAGAGGGAATAATAAGATCGGTACCACTGGAAGAGGAATCGGGCCATCCTATACTGACAAGGTTGCCCGTACAGGTCTCAGGATGACAGATTACCTGGACAAGGATCTCTTTTATGAAAGATTAAAGGCAAACATATCCGAGAAAAATCTTTTTTTGACTATGCATTATGGTCATGAGGCATTCAAATTTGAAGAGGTCTTTGATAAGTTCATGGAGTATAGAGAAGAGATAGAGAGATATATAACCGATACTAATATCATACTAAAAAATAGTATATCAAAAGGGAAGAACATATTATGTGAAGGTGCCCAAGGTACAATGCTTGATATTGACTTTGGCACTTATCCATTTGTTACCTCTTCTAATTCCACAGCAGGGGGTGTCTGTACAGGCCTGGGTATAGCTCCTACCAGGATAGATAAGGTCATCGGTGTAGTTAAGGCATACACCACAAGGGTTGGTGAGGGGCCATTTCCTACTGAGTTGTTGGATAGTGTTGGTATGAAGCTGAGGGATCGTGGAAAGGAGTATGGGGCAACTACAGGGAGGCCGAGGAGATGCGGTTGGTTTGATGCAGTAGTGGTAAGATATGCTGCATGGATAAATGGTCTGGATACCCTGGTTCTCACCAAGTTAGACGTCCTTGATAGGTGTGAAAAGATCTATATTTGTACCGGGTATCGATACAATGGGAAGATATTAAAAGAGATGCCATCCAGCCTGAATATAATCAAGGAGTGTCAACCCATATATAAAGAAATGGATGGCTGGATTGAGGATATAACAGGAATAAATTCATTTGATGATCTCCCGGGAAATGCCAGGAGATACATAGAAGAGATATCCGGCATGATCGAGGTAGGCTTCTCTATTATTTCTACCGGACGGAAACGGGAAGAGACGATCTTATTGGATAGTCCTTTCTAGGGCTTTGAGTTGTTGACATTGCATGGTAGCCGCAACCTTTAGGTTGCGTAATTTCGCAGGCTAAAGCCTGCGGCTACCAAAATTTATGTCTGCTTATTTAGTCCGTCTACTATTAATGTTGATAAAGTAAAAATGATTTCATTTAACATAGGTATTATCCTCATTATTGCCCTCCTGTTTTTTTATGGTGGTTATCGAATATATTCCTCTTACATTGCCAGGATTTTTGATGAGAATGATGAGAATATAACACCTGCATGCAGTATAAATGATGGTGTTGATTATGTCCCATCAAAGCCCTTTGTTGTTTTTTGTCATCATTTTTCATCTATAGCTGCAGCAGGCCCCATTGTAGGACCTACTATTGCCTTAATATATGGCTTTGTTCCGGTATGGATATGGATTATTGTGGGAAATATATTTGCAGGAGCGGTCCATGACTTTACAGCAATGTTTACAAGTATCAGGGAGAAGGGTAAATCGATTGCAGATGTGGCCAAGGGGTCTATCGGGAGAGGTGCCTTTTTCCTCTTTATTACCTTTGCAATAATAGCCCTCATCATGGTTGCTGCGGTATTTTTAAGACTGACAGCGGCAGCCCTTACCTCATTTGTTCCTCTATCTGTGATAGGACTCTCTGAGACTCAAACATTGTTAAATACAAGGGTTATTGATGGGGTTGTTAAGGCCCAGATAGGGGGTATAGCATCGACATCAGTAATTATCATTACCCTCTTTGCCCCTTTTCTGGGCTACCTTTTGTATAAGAGACGTATAAAGAATATCTTTGCCATTATAATTGCACTAACTGTCTGTTTTGGTTCGGTCGTAATCGGGATGTCTTATCCTATATCAATAGATCCTATATACTGGATGGTGTTTTTATCCCTTTATACCTTTGTTGCTGCGGGGATTCCTGTGTGGTTTATTCTTCAGCCAAGGGATTTTATCAACTCATTCTTTCTCTTCTTTGGAATAATTGCCATGGTATTCGGGGCCATTCTTGCCGGTTTAAAGGGAGCCACCTTTTCAGCCCCTGCATGGAATATAGGGATGGGTACGGAAAGGCTGGGACAGATATGGCCCATCCTCTTTATTACTGTGGCCTGTGGTGCAATCTCGGGCTTCCATGCACTGGTTTCATCCGGTACAAGTTGTAAACAGGTTAATAAGGAGAGTCATGTCAGGAAGATAGGATACGGGGCAATGATCCTTGAGGGTGTAATGGCAATAGGGGTCTTGATTGCTGTGGGAAGTGGGCTGTCATTCGATGGCTACCTTGATATTGTCCATCCATTAGAGAAGTTTAAAGAGAATCCTGTTTTAGGGTTTTCCCTGGGGCTGGGGGGTGTCTTATATAAGGGGTTTTCCCTCCCTATTCCTCTCGGGACTATATTTGGGATACTGTTGGTAGAGGGCTTTCTGGTTACTACCCTTGATACAACCGTCCGGCTTACACGCTATCTCTTTGAAGAGGTATGGGCAATGGTGTTTAAAGATCCGCCGGCATTCCTTAAGAGCTATCTGTTTAATTCAGGATTATGTGTTGCTTTAATGTTTTTATTGGGCTATAATAATGCCATATCTTCTATCTGGCCTATCTTTGGTTCTGCAAATCAACTTTTGGCCGGTCTGACCCTTATTACAGTTACGACCTGGCTTGCCAGAAGGGGTAAAAAATATTGGTTTACATTACTACCCGCAGTCTTTATGTTGCTTACAACCCTCTATTCCCTGTTTTACCTCCTGCAGAATAAATACCTGCCTGCCAGGAACTTTACATTGATCGGCGCAGATATTTTGCTTATATTCCTGGCGCTTGGGCTTATCGGGCTTTCTTTGAGACTGCTTTTTACTCTCAAGATTGGTATTGTTAATTTAAATATTGAAGATATTAAATGACAACAGTAATCAATATAAATAGAGAGATACTTAGTCCGGAAGAGGCAAATATCTCTGTCTTTGATCATGGTTTTCTCTTTGGGGACAGTGTCTATGAGGTGTTGATAACCTGCCATGGGATACCATTCAAAATAAAAGAACATCTACAAAGGATGTCTGTATCAGCAGAGGAGATAGGGCTTAAGCTGCCATATACCTATGAGGAGTTCTTTAGGGAGATTAACAGGACCATTGCTGCTGGCAATAATAGAGAATCATATATCCGGATAGTTGTTACAAGAGGGGTAGGCGAAATAAATATTGATCCGTCATCATGTCTTAAACCTAATACTATTATCTATATCAGCGAGTTCTCAGGCTACTCAGAGGGGCTTTACAAGGATGGGATTAACCTTGTGATAGTCTCTACAAGGAGGAATATTAAGGAGTCCATCAATCCAGGTATCAAGACCGGGAATTATCTGAACAATGTTCTGGCAATTATGGAGGCAAAAAAGAGAGGGGCAACTGATGGATTGATGCTCAATGCAGAAGGATACCTTACAGAATCTACTACCAGCAATTTTTACCTTGTCAAAGATAGAGTTATAATGACTCCTTCACTGGAATGTGGTATATTGGGTGGAATTACAAGGGGGATTGTCCTGGAACTGGCCAGGGAAAATGGTATCCATGTGGAAGAGAGAATGATCAGACCTGAAGAGATAAGGGAGGCAGATGAGGCGTTTATTACCAGCACTACAAGAGGGATAATGCCTGTTACCATATGTGATGATAGCAAGGTTGGAGATGGCAGACCCGGAGGTCTGACAAAGAAGCTAATTGGATTATATAAAAATAAATTAGAGGATATGATTTCAGGTGATTTATGAGATATGATGAATGTTCGAAGTGTGGTCTGATATTATATGAAGGAGATCTGAAATATATTGTGAGTATGCATATTGTTGCGGACTACGATGGTGTGATAGCTGAAGATATTAGTGATGATGAGATGGAGAGGCTCATTGCTGAGCTTGAGACATCTGATAAGGAGTTGACAGAAAGGGATGTTCATCAGGAGTTGGCATTTATCCTATGCAAGAGATGCAAAGATGTTTTTGTGAAGGATCCCTTTGTTTGCAAAAAGAGCTCTATTGATAAAGGAGGAGGATGGAAGGGCGAATTACACTGAAAAAACAAATCCTTGATCCCATTTGGCAATAATTGCTGGATTATACTCTCTGAATTTGCATAAATCCGTCAGATTTGTTAATTTTCCACTTATGCAGATATTTATTATATTAGGAGAGGTTAAATAATGTCTCATAGGCTTTCTCAATTTATGGAGGATTATTAAAAGTGAATCAAAAAGACTTTCTTAATGGCGTGAGCAATGGAAAGAAAGATATAATCCAGGAGATTATAGATTCACTAAATGATAACCATATAGAGTACTGTGTGATAGGTGGACTTGCAGTAAATGCATATGTAGAACCTGTTGTGAGTCTGGATTTAGATATAGTGGTTATAGTTGATGGTATAGATAAACTCATCGAATCAACAAGGGATAAATTCAAGATTGAGAAATTTTCTCATAGTATTAATTTAGGAAGTAAGGATTCTGATATTCGCATTCAAATACAAACAGATGAAAGATATCAGGATTTTATTAAAAGAGCGTCAATCAAGGATATTATGGGGTATCAAATGAATGTTGCATCATTAGAAGATGTCGTAACCGGCAAAGTCTGGGCTTATTCAGATAAGCAACGTCGGGGTAGCAAACGACAAAAAGATTTAGCAGATATAATGAGAATTGTCGAGTCTTTTCCAGAATTAAAATCAAAATTACCAGAATCAATAATAGAAAGAATAAAAGAATAAGGATGAACTATTCAATAAATGACTTTACTGCAAAAACCTCAAAAACATGGTAGACGTAACCTTTAGGTTGCGTAAGTGGCTGATTTATAGCAAGCTTTTTCGCAGGCTAAAGCCTGTGGCTACCAATTTCTGGGTTTTTGCAGGGGAGTCAATTAGTCAGGAAAAAGAGGACGCATGAAAAAGTCTAAATCAAAAAATTTACTTGAAAGGTTTCGAGATTACGAAAACGATGTTCTCCTATCTATGAAAAATCCAATTGTTCCCTTCACAAATAATCAGGCTGAAAATGATATCAGAATGACAAAGGTTCAGCAGAAAATTTCCGGCTGTTTTCGCTCATTGGAAGGAGCAAAAATATTTTGCAGAATTAGAAGCTATTTATCCACAGCAAGAAAAAATTCGGTTCGTTCTCATCATGCAATGAGGATGCTCTTCATTGGCATTTTGCCAAAATTCGCTGAATAGTTACAATCTTTAACATTACCTTAAAACAAAGGAAAATAGATGATAGCAGAATTAACTTTAGATAAAAAAACGCGATGTTTTCGTCAGCTTGATTCAATTAGCTTCCAGTTGCTTGTAAATGGCGTTTCGGAGAAAGAGATACGACTTGATGATCACATTCCTTTTCTTTTTCTTTCAGGTCAGCACAAATGTCATGCAATTTATAATTGAATTTTGCTGCATGAGCTTTGCGAATTTTTCTAATCTCTTCAACAATGATATCTTTTTTCATATTCATCCTCCCATAAGTTCCTCAGGGGAACAAATAATAGGACACTCGTATCCATATTCTTCAACAATTCTAGTGATTTCAGATTTCATTTGTGCCTTTATTAAATTGCCTTATGCGCTCTTAGTTTCACTTCCTTGTTTTGCATGTCCGAGTACAGACATTACAGTTGCAACCATCGCTGAAATATCTCCCATGTTTGCAGGGATTATCATGGTATTATTTTCTTTGGCTAACTTTCCAAACTCTGCTATATATTTTTCAGCTACTCTTAAGTTTGCGGCCGTTTCTCCTCCGGTCAGACTTAAAGATTCAGCAACTTTCTTGATACCATCAGCTGTAGCCAGAGCAACCAGTTCAATTTCTTTTGCCTGTCCTTCAGCTTCATTGATGCGCTTCTGTTTCTCCCCTTCAGATACCTGAATAGCTTCCTTCTTTAAACCTTCTGCCCGGTTTATACGGGATTGCCTGTCACCCTCAGATGTAGCAATTGCAGCACGCTTTTCCCGCTCTGCTTTCATTTGCTTTTCCATAGCTTCCATTACGGTTTTCGGTGGGGATATATCCTTAATCTCATAACGCAAGACCTTGATTCCCCAATTTTGGGCAGCTTCATCTATCGCTGCCACCACCTGTTGGTTCAGGCTCTCACGTTCTTCAAAAGTTCTGTCCAGTTCAATTTTACCTATCACTGACCGGAGGGAAGTTTGGGCAAGCTGGCTTGCCGCAACTCTATAGTTGTCAATGCCATAAGCAGATAGCTTACTGTCGATCACCTGTATATATAGAACACCATCGAGTGAAACGGATACATTGTCAGAGGTAATACAATCCAGCGAAGGAATCTCCATAACCTCTTCCTTAAGGGAACGTCTGTAGGAGACCTTATCAAAGAAAGGAATTAGAATATGAAATCCTGCGCCAATAGACTTGCTGTACTTGCCAAGTCGTTCTACAACGTATTCTGACCTTTGTGGTACAATAATGGCCGTCTTTATTAATAAAACAACGACAATTACAGTTACAACACCGACAACAATCAATGATTCGTTCATTTCCCCCTCCTTATACAGGTTTAACTTTAAAAGTAAGTCCATCCTCTGACTCTTTCTTCTCTATTAAAACAGATATCCCTTCTTCAATCTCTTCATTCGCAGTAGCCCTCCAAAAGCTCCCCATGACTTTAATTTCACCAGGCATATTAGGTGTTATTTTTTTTGTCACAATAGCTGTCTTACCAATCTTCGAATCTGTGTAGTGATCATCAACGTCCTCGTGAGTCTTCCCCCTGAATATCTTCAAACTGTATTTTCGTAGTGTAAAAAGTAGAATTAAAGATGCCACTAAAAAGATTAATATTTGGTTTGTTAATTCAATATCAAATAACCAGACAACTAATGCGGCAATCCAACATCCAGCTGTAAAGAAAATTAATATAAACGCTGGCATTATTGTCTCGGCAATTAAAAATGTAACACCAACAAGAAACCATATTAGTGACGGTGAAAGAATCATTTTACACTCCGATAATTAATTTTTTCACTTTATCTATTAGGCATAACGAGTCTGTAGAAAAAACCCCAGACTTCCAAAAAGTATCAAATCTAAGGGTACCATAACCTGAGATCGTAGTCTACAGGGCAAATGAGGAAGTCGTATTTTCATTGAGATGTTAATTTTAGTTTTCCTGCAGCCTCAACGTACGCATAAGCTGCGTAAAACAAAAGCAGGAAAAACATCGAACCTGTAATGATGTTGATTACAATTAAAACTTTCGAACTACTAAGCGCTGTTTCACGTCAGCTTGATGCGAGTTATATGCCCTCTATCTTTAAGTCATTTTCAGCTTCTGGCCTGACAAAAAAACGTCCTCCCATGGAGAGCCTAAATTAGGATTCTGGTGATACGCTTTCAATCTTTCATCGATTACCCTTTTTTCCTCTTCAGTTAATTCGACCATGTCGGCTTCTACAATTATCGTATCCCAAATGTCCTCTACCAGTTGAATTCTCTCTGGGATTGATAAATCAAGAGTATCAGTTGCGGTTAGTTTCCTCATGGTTCATACTTCCATTATTTCTTTTATTTTGCAAACCGGGTAGGTCACTGGCCTTTCGGCCAGATTCCCCCCTCAGAACCGTACTTGATAGTTTCCCATCATACGGCTCAAGCCCCTC
>QIDP01000050.1 GCA_003229375.1 Nitrospirota bacterium | reverse complement strand
TAATTTGTGGTGACCTCGCCAAGAAATTCTTGAAATTACCAAAGGCGAGGCTTGGATGAGCTTTTCTTTTTTTCACTGTCTGAATCACAAAGAAATTAAAATATTGGCTTGCATATTCCTGTCATATCTGAAATAATACAGGCAGCGATAAGGGTTCGCACAAAAATAGATAAGAAATGGCTGATAAATACTGAAGGAGGTGGTGGTAAGTATACTCGATTAAATGTTTTGAAACGAATTTTTAATAAGGATTCTCTATTGTTTGATATTGGACATGAGAGACAAAGAAGAAGAAAAAAGGAGGTTAGAATGCAAGGCAGTAAACTTTATATAGGAAATCTTAGTTATTCTGTAACTAATGAGCAGGTGGAAGAATTGTTTGCTAATTATGGTGAAGTTAGGCAAGTCAACATAATTGAAAGCAAAGGTTTTGGATTTGTTGAAATGTCTAACCAATCAGAAGCTGAAAAAGCAAAAGAAGCATTGGACGGGTCCGACTTCAAAGGACGTAACCTGAAAGTTGACGAGGCTCGCCCACCTAAAAGCAGACAAAATAAGGGTGGGTATCGAAGATATTAGAATACATTGAAAATAACCCAAAATTTAGCAGTGAATCTGATATACTAACTCGCTTACCGTTCGTCCCGATGGCTATCGGGACGAACTTTGCTTATCCGCTATTACGTTATATACCATTGTTGTCCAAAATTGATTGAAAAGGAATACCAGGTATGAACCTCATCAAAAAATACCCTGTGTTTATGAGTACCCTTTTGGGAACTATATTTGGTTACATAATTCTTCATCCTTTTGTAAATATAGTAAATGACTTCTTTCACAGGCACGAACAAGGGCATATGCATCTCCACTGGAATGCAATTGCAGTGGCCTTTACAAATTCATTTGATTCGACATATTGGCTGAATGCCATTTCATATGTGATATTATCCGGAATAATAGGTTACCTTTTCGGAAAAACAATAAGTGCATATAGAACAATCAGCGAACAAGTTGAAAAATTTTCTATAGTTGGTATGAATGCGGCCACCATTGTCCATGACCTGAACAATCCTCTTAATGGGGTAATTGGGTTTGCTCATTTACTTAAAAATAAGATTGACAATCAAGAGCAAATTAAAGCTTGTGACATAATAGAGAGAGAGGCAATACGCATTTCAAAGATGATAGAGGATATCAAGATGTTCGTACAAGCTACGGAAACAATTGAATTGTCAAAGACACCGGCTGATCTTAAATTGTTCTTGAAAAATATCATTTTCAAAATGACTCTTTACTGCAAAGTAAGGATTGATTCGACATTTGAAGGACAGGTCTTAATAGACAGGGATTACTTTGAAAGGGTTCTTTGGAATTTGATTAAAAATGCAGACGAAGCATTACGACTGACTGAGGATGGCAGGATAGAGATATCGATAAGTGAATCAGATAATTCTGTTAATATTTGCGTCAGTGATAATGGTCCCGGTATCCCTCAAAAGATATTAAAGAATCTATTCAAATTAGGGCAAACTTTTGGAAAGAAGGGTGGGACCGGAATCGGATTATACAATTGCAAGAAGATTGTAGAAGCCCATCGTGGAAAGATTTGGCTCGATTCAGAGGTTGGTAAAGGTACAAAATTCTACATTAAAATTCCCAAATGAGATTTAAATCAGCCCCCTTCCCCCGGCAGCCCGCCAATAGATAATTATATGGGAGTAAAAAATATTAAAAACAAAAAGCCTGGCATAGTCAATGAGAAACAACTTAACATTAAAGGCGGTAAGGGTTATTTAAAACAAATCCTTTTTATATTTCTTGTATTTCTGATAGGATGCAGTATTGACCATCCCCTTAATAATCCATACAGCCTTGATGAAAGTGAACAGAATATTCTTTATTCATCATTTTCCGAGCGGCCCAAACACCTTGATCCTGCCAGATCATACAGCTCAAATGAATATGCCTTTATCGGGCAAATATACGAGCCTCCATTTCAATACCACTACCTGAAACTGCCCTATGAACTTATTCCCCTGACCGCGGTAGAAATCCCTGCTCCAATTTACTACGATAAAGAGGGAAATCGCCTTCCACCCAATCCACCGGAAGAGCAAGTGGCCAGGGCAATTTACGAAATAAAGATCCGGCAGGGTATCCGGTACCAGGAACACCCTGCCTTTGCAAAAGATAGTGAGGGGAGATATCTATACCATAACCTTACTGATAGAGATATGGAATCTATCTATGAGTTGAAGGATTTTGAACAGACGGGCAGCAGGGAGCTCGTGGCCAAAGATTATATATATCAGATAAAACGTATGGCAAATCCTCAATTACACTCACCTGTCTTTCCCATTATAGCATCTTATATACTTGGGTTTGCTGAATATTCAGGGACCCTGAATCAACAATTAAAAAAGATCAGGGCAGAAAGAAAGGCCCTGGCAGGCGCTATATATAATCAGGAACTGGAAGAACAGCAAAATCCCATAGTACTTGACCTGGATGCCTATCCCCTGCCAGGTGTGGAAGAGATTGACCGATACACCTATCGAATTACACTAAAGGCCAAATACCCCCAGTTTATATACTGGATGGCCATGCCGTTTTTCGCCCCCATGCCATGGGAGGCAGAGGTCTTTTATGGGCAGGGGCCTCTGCTTAAACGACAGATATCTCTGGATTGGTATCCAATCGGGACAGGACCTTACAGGCTGGCAGTGAACAACCCGAATAAAGAGATAATACTTGTTCGAAATGAAAATTTTCACGGGGAATCTTATCCTTCCGGGGGTTTTACAGGGGCAAAAAGATTGGGGCTGTTGAGGGATGCCGGCAAGCCCCTCCCTTTTATCCCAAGAGCGGTATTTAAGCTGGAAAAAGAAGATATCCCCTACTGGAATAAATTTTTACAGGGGTATTACGATACCTCGGGGATCCCTTCTGACAGCTTTGATCAGGCTATCAATATAGGACCAAAAGGAGATGCAGACCTGACAGAAAAGATGAAAACAAAGAATATCCGCCTCTCCACCTCTATCCGCCCGAGCACATATTATATGGGGTTTAATATGCTGGATGATGTGGTGGGTGGATACAGCAAGGAGAAGAAAAAGCTAAGACAGGCGATCTCCATTGTCATTGACTATGAAGAATACATACAGATATTTTTAAACGGCCGGGGAATACCGGCCCTGTCTCCTCTGCCGCCGGGGATATTCGGGTATCAGGAAGAAGAAGAAGGGATCAATCCTTTTGTCTACAACTGGATGAAAAACAGACAGGTCAGGAAATCGATTGCCGAGGCTAAACAGTTGCTAAAAGAGGCGGGATATCCCGGGGGTAAGGATGCTAAAACAGGCAAGCCCCTGCTCCTTTACTTTGACACTACGGCCTCGGGCCCTGATGCAAAATCTTTACTGGACTGGTTACGAAAGCAGTTTAAAAAAATTGATATCCAACTGGTAGTACGTCCTACAGACTACAACCGTTTTCAGGACAAGATGCTCAAGGGAAATGCCCAGATATTCCAGTGGGGATGGAATGCCGACTACCCGGACCCTGAGAATTTTCTTTTTCTCCTTTATGGACCTAACAAGAAGGTTGGAAACAATGGAGAAAACGCAGCCAACTATGAAAACCACGTATTCGATGCACTGTTTGAGAAGATGGCCAACATGGAGAACGGCCCTGATCGCCTTAAAATCATCAAAGAGATGCTGCGCATAATCCAGGAAGACGCCCCATGGGTGTGGGGTTTCCATCCTATAAGTTATGGACTTTACCATAGCTGGTACCAGAACGCCTATCCCAATATGATAGCCAACAATACCCTTAAATATAAACGCGTAGACCCTGTTCAACGCAAAAAAAGCAGGAGGGAATGGAATCAGCCGGTAGTGTGGCCCCTTATCCTGGTATTCTCTCTGGTTATAATCAGTGCAGCCCCTGCTGCTGTAAGAGTCTACCGTAGAGAGAGGACAGAGCAGTAAAAGGAAATTGAAAAAACTGTGAACTGATACTTTGAAACTATGCATACATATATCATTCGTCGCATATTATACGCTATCCCCATTTTAATAGGCATAAATATTATTACATTTATCCTTTTTTTTGTAATAAATACACCTGATCAGATGGCCAGACTCCACCTCGGGATGAAACGGGTCACGCCCGAGGCCATTGAAAAGTGGAAAGAGGATCATAATTATCATCTCCCCATATTCTGGAATGGCTCAGAATCAGGGATTAAAAAGATTACCCAGACTATCTTTTACCAAAAATCGGCAGGACTCTTTATCTTCAGATTTGGCAAATCTGATGAGGGACGTGATATCGCCCACGAGATCACCCAGCGCATGTGGCCAAGCCTGGCCATTGCCATACCAACCTTTATCATAGGACTCATGGTGAACATCACTGTCTCCTTGTTTATAGCCTTTGTACGTGGAAGCTATCTGGACATGGTGACCATGATCTGGTGTGTCATCATCATGTCCATATCCGGTCTCTTTTATATTATTGGCGGGCAGTTTCTATTTGGTAAGATTTTGAACCTTGTCCCTATCTCAGGATATGATTCAGGTATATCTGTCTTCAAGTTTGTAGTCTTGCCTGTGCTTATCGGGGTTATCGGCGGGATTGGCAGCGGAGTCAGGTGGTATAGAACCATCTTTCTTGAGGAAATTGGAAAGGATTACATACGGACTGCCAGGGCCAAGGGGCTGACCGAGACAAGGGTCCTTTTCAAACATGCCTTAAAAAATGCCCTGATTCCCATCCTGACCGGAGTGGTGGTAGTAATCCCTCAATTATTTATGGGATCCCTGGTAATGGAGGCCTTTTTCGGGATTCCGGGTCTGGGCAGCTACACTATTGATGCCATACGGTCACAGGATTTTGGCATTGTAAGAGCTATGGTCTTTCTGGGGGCAATGCTCTATATTATAGGCCTGATATTAACGGACATTTGTTATAGCTGGGTAGATCCCCGCATAAGGTTTGAGTAATAATGGAGATTAAACTTGTATTTCTCTGGACAGATATGCTGATTTATCTATTGTTATTATCAGCCATAGGGTTTGCAGTATATAGCATCCGGTTTGAGCACCTGCGTTCTCCCTGGAGACAGGTGGCTCATAACCGGCTGGCCATGGTGGCGGGTTTTGTCCTCTTTTGTTATATCATTATAGGTTTATGTGACTCCATACATTTTCAGGAGCGCGCGGCAGATGAAAAAGGGCAGATTGTAAAGGATAGTCAGGGAGGAATCATCTACAAGCCTGATGTGTTATCGGTCCTGGATATACTTGTAACATCCATCAGGGAAAATACTGAGGATAGTTATTCAGCCCCTCTGGCAACCCATTCTTATAGTATGAAAAACATTACCTTACCTGATGGAAAGCAGATACGCACTTATGCTAAATTGAAATACGAAGGCAAACACCTGTTCGGGACCGACAAGGTTGGTATGGATGTCTTTTACAGGGCCTTAAAAGGAATACGCACAGGAATAGTGATAGGCACCCTTACAACCCTCATTATGCTTCCCTTTGCGATCATGACGGGCATCATGGCCGGATACTTTAAAGGGTGGGTTGACGACCTGATACAATATATCTATACTACACTTAGCTCGATTCCAGGGGTATTATTGATCGCTTCTGCAATATTGATGCTTCAGGTTTATATGGACACACATGCGGATCGGTTCGAAAATATTATAATACGCGCCGATACCAGACTATTCTTTCTTTGCGTCATCCTGGGTGTGAGTAGCTGGACAGGATTATGCAGGATTCTTAGGGGAGAGACATTAAAACTTATGGAAATGGAGTATGTACAGGCCTCAATGGCATTAGGGGTGGGTCATTTCAAAATCCTTCTAAAACATATTATCCCCAATATTATGCATATTGTGCTGATCTCTGTTGTTCTCGATTTTAGCGGTCTGGTATTGGCAGAGGCTGTCCTGTCTTATGTAGGTGTTGGTGTGGACCCCACAATGGAAAGTTGGGGGAATATGATAAATGCGGCAAGGCTGGAGCTGGCGAGAGAGCCGATTGTATGGTGGAATCTGGCAGCGGCTTTTATACTGATGTTCGGGCTGGTTCTCTCTGCAAACCTCTTTGCTGATGCCGTAAGAGATGCCTTTGATCCCAGGCTCAGGACGAAATGAAGATGAATAATGATCCGCTCCTTTCAGTAAAAGACCTGCGAACCTGTTTCCGGACCACCAATGGCCTGGCCAGGGCAGTGGATGGCATCTCCTTTGATATCCCGGCAGGCAAAACCCTGGCCCTTGTGGGGGAATCCGGATGTGGAAAATCTGTGACCGCCCTTTCCATAATGAGGCTCATTCAGGAGCCGGCAGGGTACATAGCAGGCGACAGGATCATTTTCCAGGGACAGGATTTACTTAAACTCTCAAAACGTAAAATGAGAGAGATTCGGGGCAACAGGATCTCCATGATATTTCAGGAACCCATGACAAGCCTGAATCCTGTCATGACCATCGGGGAACAGATTATGGAGGTCATACAGTTGCACAGGGGGCTCTCTAAAAAGGAGGCGCTGGGCCTGGCAGTGGAGATGCTGAACCAGGTAAAAATTCCTGATCCTGCCATCCGAATCTCAGAATATCCACACCAGCTCTCAGGAGGGATGAAGCAGCGGGTCATGATTGCCATAGCTCTATCCTGCGAACCAGACCTGTTGATTGCAGATGAGCCAACTACATCACTGGATGTAACAGTACAGGCCCAGATACTGATGTTGATGAAAGAATTACAGCAAAAAGAGGGAACAGCTATCCTGCTGATCACCCACGATATAGCTGTGGTATATGAAGTAGCTGACTATATTACTGTCATGTATGCAGGCAGGGCAATAGAACAGGCAAAACGCTCTCGATTTTTCCGGCATGCCTGTCATCCGTATACTACCAGGCTTTTTGAGTCATTACCATCTATGGATAAAAGAAATGAGCAGCTCAGTACCATCCCGGGCCGTGTGCCGGATCCCACCCGATACCCTGAGGGATGCAGGTTTGCAGATCGTTGTCATCTGGCCTTTGACAGGTGCAATAAGGAAGACCCGAAGATGCGCTTTATTGAAAAGGGACATTCAATCGCCTGCCATCTGGAGAACGCCCCTGCCATCAGCACAGCTACAGCCACTATAACCCGGAAAACAGAAGGCAGAGCCACATACACATCCTCGCCCCTGGTTTCAGTTAAAGATCTAAAGATATACTACCCCATAAGAAAAGGGTTGCTCAAAAGTATTGTTGGACATGTTAAGGCAGTAGATGGTATAGATATTTCCATCGGGCAGGGGGAAACCCTGGCCCTGGTAGGTGAGTCAGGATGCGGAAAGACTACCATGGGCAGAGGGATTCTCCGGCTGATTGATATCACCTGCGGTACAATTCACTTCAATAACATAGATATCATGCATATATCCGGAAGTAAGTTAAGGAGACTGCGAAAAGATATGCAAATCATGTTTCAGGATCCATATGGGTCACTGAATCCACGTATGATGGTAAATCAAATCATATCAGAGGGCCTGATCAGCCAGGGAATCGGGGGCAACAAAAAAGAACGGGACAACATAGTAAAAGAATTAATGGACCAGGTAGGTCTTGACCCGGGGATGATCCATAGATACCCTCATGAATTCTCAGGAGGACAGCGACAGCGAATAGGAATCGCAAGATTCCTCGCGGTTAAACCAAAATTTGTGGTGTGCGATGAGGTCACCAGCGCCCTTGATGTATCTGTCCAGGCACAGATATTAAACCTTTTGAAAACACTGCAGCAAAGAGAAGATTTATCCTACCTCTTTATCACACACAACCTCTCTGTAGTAACATATATAGCTGATCTGGTAGCTGTGATGTACCTTGGCAAAATCGTGGAACGGGGGACCATCAGGGAGGTCTTTGACACCCCCGGGCATCCATACACCCAGGCATTGCTGGCTGCCTCGCCCTGTATCGGAGAAGATGGCCGGAAAAAGATATTCCTTGAAGGTGAGGTCCCTTCTCCTGTCAATCCACCGGAAGGGTGCCATTTCCATCCACGCTGCCCTAAGGTTATGCCCGGATGCAGGAAAGTCTACCCGGGGCAATACTCACTTTCTGAGACTCATTCCACCCGCTGCTGGCTTTATGAATGATATTAAACCAGCGAGCAGATAGAAGATACTGACAACAAGTTTGGCTTTACAGTAATGTGACTATTATAAACATATGTTTATAATAGTTTGACTTTTTGTAACTATTCAGCTATTTCATCCCCCCCTTTAGCAAAGGGGGGTGAGGGGGATTTGTAGAACTTATAATTATAAAATCCCCCTTAATCCCCCTTTTCCAAAGGGGGAGACCTGAATAGTTACGCTTTACCTATCATTTGTATTTTTGATTTTTATTAGTTTCCGATGGATAATAAAGCGGGGGATGAACATTCTTTTCAAAATCGAGATATCGAATGGTATCCACTCCCTTTATAACTGCACGAGTTTCCCAAAGTGGAAAATAAGGATTTACACTCAGGCCGGGTTTCCATGTCAATGTCGGCATCTCAACCCTTACGTCTCTCTTTTTAATACCTTCTGCTTTTCGAATCTTTTTACTCAATACCTTTTTAGCTCGTTTAAGAGATAGTGTCAGATAAGGATAAGAAACAGGTTCTTTTGCACCCGATGTTTCAAGAAATGCCCCGGAATAGGCATCAATGAGTACTGCGCCTGTAAGTCTTTTCCAGAAAAAGAAACATCTTTTTACCAGGGGAACAATATAATAATCTGTCCGAAGACCGCCGGCAATTCTCTTAACTAAAATTGGATTACCAAACCTTATCCTCTTTTGTGCTTTCTGAAATTCTGGTTTGTCTGTCAGGTTATATTTTTTAAGACCTTTTATTGCTGCCTCTCTGGCTTCATCAGGAGACAATAATGTCTCCCTTCTTGGCAACATCTCAGGGGCCTCTACTTTCAACGGGCCAGGAGTCTCCGGATCACAAACAGCTATCTTTAGCAAGTTGTCCGGAAAAGGATCAGGCGTTGCAATGTGTCTGAAAACACTACTTGCTCCACTATTTTCCCAGGCAGTATAGGTTATATACCTATTATTGCCAAGAACCGGATCACGCGGATCGTTGATAAGAAACCAATTAATACTATAAGGTCCCAGGGAGGGATCACTCGTAGTATCAACTCCAAGAACCGCCACCCAATTAAGCCCCCCATCAATCGGAACAGCGGGAGGAACATCATAATGTTCAATGGTATATACAATTTTCTGGGATACTATGGCAGAATAGGTGGGAGTGTCATGAATCACATAGGTAAATCCCGGCCGTGTATCATATTCTTTTAGACATTCCCGCATCGCATAAGGATCGGTGTGAACTCCCGGATAGAGAGGGGTCCAGGCAGGATTAAGGTGAGTGCTAATATAAGTCCACAGTTCAGGTTGAGTTTTATAGGCATACGCTGGATGAGCAGTGATGACAGGTGATTCGAGAATCATCCCGGCCGAAGCCGGACCTGTCCAATCAGGCGATGTCTGAGAGTAGTAAGGAATGGATATAACCTTTTGCCATGCAAATGCCGGAGGACTCACCATAATGAGGGATAGAAACAACACTAACATATAAAACTTTTTATTCATCTTCTTTTACCTCCTTTTGTTTTAGGAAATTTCTCTTCAGACTCTGTTAAGGAGTCTCAATACAAGCATGCCTATTATATTCCTTGTAGAATATCCTATGGTAACCATTTATAGTTCTTGCACGGGCAGACAATCTAAACTGATATGCACAAACCCCATGCATCATCATATCAGGCTTCCATGGATTGCTGCTTACCGGTGGATATACTAAATCCAAAACACCATTCCATAGATGCGGTCCATCTGCATCTACATGACCGGAAGTATAAATTTCCTCCGGTATAATCACCTTGCTTTGATTATTACCATAATGGGCGTTCATATAGTAGTGCCACAAATGTCCTTCATCTTCCCTGACCTTAATCCGGAATCTAAGTCCATCATCAGGCGCAGCAGTCATAGGAACAATACCGCAGGTAGGCAGTGTACTCATACTTCCACCTATATCATGATACACCTCTTTGATTTCAACCCGGGGCGGAGTATTATCAATTACTAAGGTTAACGTTCCCCCGGGGAAGACACCTCCTGTGATAACAGTACCTGTATTATCGTAGGCATATAATTTCAAAGTGTATACGCCATTGCCAAAGGGAGGAGTTCTCCATCTCATGATTAAGTCATTCCAGTACCAGTCGTTAAGCGGATCAGGGAGACACTCGTATTTACCCACTGAATCCGGTTTTATCGGCCTATAGAGATATTTCCCGGTCGTGCTATCCCACTCATAGTTGGACCAGTTTTGAGAGAGGATATAGTCAGGCCCTCCATCTTTTGAATAATAAATCCTATATTTGACCGCTCCATTTACCTTGAGAGTGGCAAAGTCTCCCTTAACATCGATAGTGCCGCCAAAGGGGGCGTCTTTGACTTTCAGGATAGGATCCGGCTCAATCCATGTATCGGCATAGCCGTCAATAATGTTACTTCGAGGAATGTGTCCTACTCCTTTAATACCGGGAGCCAGGGGGTCTACCGGTATGGAAGGATAGCCGAGGTAGATGCTTATTAAGTCACTAAAATCTGTTTCGAAACTTCCGGGAACGGCTATGCTGAAATTCGGATTTGTTGAGATCAATCTGACTCCCACCCTTACTATTGGTATTGTGCCGCTTGTCCAGATATCAGGTGTAATGCCTATTTCGTCGAAACTGATAGCCAGCTCCCACATGCGATGAGAAGGAGAAGTCAATATGGGAGAACCGCTAAATCCCACCCCTAACTGTGATGCTGGAGCGGGTGTTAAAGGAGTATATGATCCGGGGCCCAGGTAATACTGGATCCCAAGATTAGTAGAAAAAGGAAGCATCATGTACTGAACATCGACATTGGGTTCAATATTTTTATCTGCCTTAACATCCACTGTTAACCGAAAGGAATCCTGCATAGGTTGTGGATCATCTCCGGTATCACTGGTAATATCCAGTATCATATAGAGAGTTGAGGTATCATTTCTTACCAGGATATATCCTGCAGGCAGTCCGCCAATAAGTATGGGAACGCTTCCGGCATCCTGCCACTCTCCGGCAGTTACCACTCCATCAATTACCGGTGGAGTAGTTGGCCCGGGAATCCAGCTGCTCTTTACTGTCACCTCCCCGAATGTCACTGAATTCATAAAACCTACTAAACAAAAAACACTTAGACTTAAAAACCATAAACGTTTCATTTTCAAACTCATCATTTAACCCTCCTTTAATTTAATGGTTTTACCCGGTTAATATTTTAACCATTTTAGTGGCCGCTACCAAATTTCGACTAATTTTAACACACCTTCCTTCAGTAAACAGGAATAATTTTATATTATTTCAAAACTATTACAAGAGATTATAAATATCACTTTTAAAAAAATGGCTATTTATAATATCCTTTTTCGCAGGCTAAAGCCTGCGGCTACCAATTTCCGGATTTTTGCAGGGTCAACCTTGGTTTTCACTGTAAAAGACGTGAAAACAACTAAATTGACATCTTTTCCATCCCCCTCACCCTAACCCTCTCCCCCCGGGGAGAGGATTGAGGTGAGGGGGATTTTCTTCTTTTCTAAAGAACCTAAATTAATGAACGTAATATCCTGTAATCATTGATTGTAATACACCCATCTCCATCAAGAGGAATATAGTTTTATGTTTTACTGTTATTGTTCACAGTTTTTCTTTTTGTAGGCATAATACAAGCATTAAAAATCCATGTCAAGATAAAAATGAGATAAATTTTGGACTCTATATATTGTGGTAGGTTTAATATTTTACACAATCTAGTGTATATTTACTCTATTTTTCTTTACATTATCCCTACAGTATGCTATTTTAGCCAAAAATTGTCTTTTGGTAACTATTCAGATTTCCCCCTTTGCTAAAGGGGGGATGAATAGCTGAATAGTTACATCTTTTGTTCATCTTTCTGGTTAGGGGATAATATAGTCATGTATCTTAAAAGTTTGGAGATGATCGGTTTTAAGTCCTTTGCGGATATGACCAAACTGAATTTTGATTCCAATCTCACAGCAGTAGTTGGCCCTAACGGCTGCGGCAAAAGCAACATAGCCGATGCCATAAGGTGGGTTTTGGGTGAGCAGAGTTCAAAACTCCTCCGTGGCAATAAGATGGAGGATTTTATTTTTAACGGCAGTAAAGAGAGAAAATCATTAGGAAGGGCAGAGGTATCCCTTACAATAGCTGATATTCCGGGCGGGGTGACAATTTCAGGTGTATCGTCCCCTGCAGATGAGGTGGTGATAACCAGAACCATCTTCAGGTCGGGTGAGAGTGAATATTATATAAACAGAACCTCATGCAGGTTAAAGGATATTGTTGACCTCTTCCTCGACACAGGGATCAGCACAAGGTCATTCTCTATTATTGAACAGGGGCAGGTAAGCAGCATCCTGAATTCAAAACCAGAGGAGAAAAGGGTTCTGATTGAAGAGGCTGCCGGGATAATGAAATATAAACATCGAAAGAATGTTGCCTTGAGAAAACTGGAATCATCCCGGCAGAATCTCCTCCGTCTGGGGGATATATTGAATGAACTTGGACGACAGATAGCCAGTCTTAAACGTCAGGCAAAGAAGGCAGAGATATATAAGAAACAAAAGGCCGGGATAAGGGAGTTAAGCCTCTCTCTCCTTGCATCGGAATATCGTCAATTGGCAAAGGATATAGGTTCTACTGAAGGTGATCTGAATATATTAAGGGAACAGAATAGTGAGAGATTGGCCAGGGGGTCGTCCTTAGAGAACAGGACAGAGGTCCTGAGATTAGAGGTAACAGGGCTTGAAAAGCGGTTGTCCCGGCTTAAGCAAGAAGGTTTCGAGGAAGAGAGCAGAATGGAGAGAGAAGAGGATCGCATCGGTCTGCTGCAAACCCGGATCAGGGAGGCAGAGGATGAAGATAATAGATCTGCTGATGAGATGAGGGCCCTTGAGAATGAACTCTTACAAATAGGTTCTCATATAGAAAACAGACAGGAAGAGGAAAAAAGATGTAACAGTGAAATATCTTCTCAAGAAAAGGGCTATAGTGAAAGATATAAGGATATTGCCGGGCTTAAAGAGGATGTGTCTAAAAGAGAGTCGCAGCTTAAGGATATGGAATCCGGGTTGGTCGATCTTGTCAGCCGCATATCACAGATAAAAAATATTATGACCTCTTTGGAAACACGACTCGATATCCTCTCAAAAAGGGAGAAGGGGGTAGAGATTGAGGAGGATGAGTTAAGGGAGAGATTAAAAGGACTGAAAGATAAATTGAATAGATCCCGCGATGGTCTGATAGATATGAAGGAAGAGATGGAAAAGGCGAAACAGAAAAGGGGGTCTGTTACAGGATTATTGAATGATTATAGAAACAGATTGAAGAAGGAGAATGAAGAGATCGGGGATTTAAAGGAGAGACTGGCGGTTCAGTCTGCCCTTCAGAACTCCCTTGAGGAATTCCAGAGTAAGCTTGAGGGGTTTCAGGAAGGGGTTCGATCCCTAATGAAGATCAGGGAGCAAGGGGAACTTACAGGTATTCATGGCATTCTTGTAGACCATATAAAGACCTCTCCGGAATATGAAATGGCTGTAGAGGCTGTGCTGGGGGATAGATTGCAGGGGATCATTGTTGAAAGCCATACAGACAGTATGATGGCCATAGAGTACCTGAAAGACAAATCAGCAGGCAGAAGCACCTTTCTGCCTGTCAGTCCGAAGATTAATCCTGTTAAAGATAATATCTCTAATAAGACTGCAAATGGCAAGGATGGGGTCATAGGTGATGCGTTAGAACTGGTCAGTTGTGCCGGAAGATATGAGAAGGTGTTTGAATACCTGTTAGGGGATGTGGTGGTAGTAAGGAATTTTGATACAGCGTTATCTCTATGGAACAGCAATGGCATATCCAGTACCATAGTTACCCTGGATGGAGATATCATAGATCATCACGGTATTGTGGTAGGTGGGGGTACGGTTAACGGGGGCTCAGGATTGCTGAGGAAGAAAAGGGAGATAGCGGAGCTAAAAAAGGAGGTTGAGAATTTACAGGGCAGACTCTATGATCTCGAGACGGCCAGAAGCAGAACTCATGATAACGTATTATCACTAGAGAAAGATGAGGAAGAGCTAAAGAAGAGGGTATATGACGAAGAGCTGAGATGTATAAGTGAAGAAAAGGATGTCCAGCAGGTGGAAGAGGAGCGCAGAAGGGTTGAAGAGAGATTGGGGATATTTAATTATGAGAGGAGTGAATTCGATGCCGAGAGGGGAGAGTTAAGCTCAGAATTGGAAAAGCTCGGAAGAGAATTGGCAGATATTACTATGACCAAAGAAGAGAAAAGTTCTGCCATAGGAAGGCTTAAGGAGGCTATCGGGACACTGCGCAGGGAACTGGATACCAGGAGTGAAGAGGTCAATAAAACAGAGGTACTTTTGACATCCCTGAGGGGCAAGAGAGAGAATATACTCCTGGATATGGAGAGGCTGAGTAAAAGCAGGAGTGATATAGAATCGAGGATTGAGAGGATAGAGACAAGCAGATCAGGGTTAAAGGAAAAGAGAGAGAGCTTTAAAGACTCTATAAAGGAGGCTGAAGAGTCTATAAGTAAACTGTCAAGAAAGAGGGATGAGACAAGGAAAGAGATAATAAGGATAGAAGAGGACCTAAGGGAAAGATTGGAGCTGTTGAAGGGTTTAGAGGATGAATTCAGGATAGTTAAGAAGGAGATAGAGGGTCTGAATGAGAAAATAAAAGGGATTGAATTAAAGAATACAGAATTAAGTGTCCGGATAGATCATATAGTCAACAGAGTCAATGCAGACTACGGGATACCGATAGAGGAGATGTTGAAAGGTGAGATTAATGAGATCGATGAGGAGGAGACAAATAAGAAATTACAGAACCTGAAGGATGCTGTCGCCAGGATAGGGGAGGTCAACCTTGCCGCGATTGGAGAGTATAAAAACCTGAATGAACGCTATACCTTTCTCAAGGAACAGCAGGATGATCTGATAAACTCTATAAAATTACTCCATAGGGCGATAGAGAAGATAAACGCTACTACAAAGACGAGATTTACGGATACATTTAATCTGGTAAATGAGAAATTCAAGGTAATCTTCAGGCGGCTTTTTAATGGTGGAAGGGGGAATCTGGTTCTGTGTGATGAAGGTAATCCATTAGACACAGGTGTGGATATCATTGTTCAGCCGCCGGGCAAAAAGACTCAGAATATAACCCTCCTTTCAGCAGGTGAAAAGGCAATGAGCGCAATAGCGCTTCTCTTTTCTATATTTGCTATCAGACCAAGTCCATTCTGTCTGCTGGATGAGGTAGATGCGCCTCTTGATGAAGCAAACATACTGAGATTCAAAAATATCATCGTGGAGATGACCGATAAGACCAAATTTATTATTATAACCCACAATCAGAAAACCATGTCTTTTGTCGATACCCTCTATGGTATAACAATGGAAGAGGAAGGGGTCTCCAAGATAGTATCGGTACATTTATCAGAAAAACACGCTGAATAGTTACGAAAAACATTAATATGAGAACATGAAATTTTAGATTATCCTATATAACATCAAGGATTATGATAAGAAGGTGACGTGGTTAGAACATCTTGACCTCTATCTCCGTTATATTTTATTCTTTTTCAGTACCTAAGGACTATTCGATGCTTAAAGCCGTAGAACTCTGTAAATCATATGGTGCCCAATCCTTGTTTGACCGCGTAAGCTTCCATATTAATGTTGGTGAACGAATTGGATTGGTGGGCCGTAACGGAAGCGGTAAAACAACCTTGTTCAGGTTGCTGCTGGGACTTGAGGAACCGGATAGCGGTGAAATCGGCATACCGAAAGACTACACCATGGGTTATCTGCAGCAGCACCTACAGTTTACCCGGCCAACGGTCCTGGAAGAAGCCTGCATGGGATTGCCACCGGACAAAGAATATGAGCACTGGCGTGTGGAGAAGATATTATTTGGGTTGGGCTTTGAGGATTTGGACATGCAACGCCATCCTCAGGAATTATCCGGCGGGTTCCAAATCCGGCTGAATTTGACCAAAACCCTGGTTTCCGAACCAGATCTTTTGCTCTTAGACGAGCCAACGAATTACCTGGACATTGTCTCTATACGCTGGTTGGAAAAATTCTTGTGCCAATGGAAACGGGAGTTAATTTTGATTACTCATGACCGGCAGTTTATGGACAGTGTCACTACCCATACTATGGGTATACATCGCCGTAAAATGAGAAAAATCCAGGGCCGGACATCAAAGCTCTATCATCAAATTATGCAGGAAGAGGATATCTACGAAAAAACCCGGTACCATGAAGAACGCCGTAAGAAGGATCTCGATATATTTATCAGCCGATTTCGCGCCAAGGCGCGTTTGGCCGGATTAGTCCAGTCACGGATCAAAACATTGGAAAAACAGCAAAAACATGAAAAGCTGGAAAAACTCGTAGACGTAAAATTTAAATTTACTTCCAAGCGCTTTCGGGCACAAGAAATGCTGAATGTCAGGGATTTAGGATTTCATTATAACCCGAGCGAAACCTGGCTGATTAAAAATCTAAATTTCAGCCTGGGTCAGCGTGAACGCATTGCCATTATTGGAAAAAATGGCAAGGGAAAATCCACCCTGCTGCGGTTGCTCGCCGAAGAGCTTACACCTCTTAAAGGCCAGATCAAGCGCCATCCCCGCCTGGACGTTGGCTATTTTGGGCAGACCAACATCTTGCGCTTAAATTCAGGAAATAGCGTGGAAGAAGAAATGATGCTGACTGAGCCGAACCAGAATCGGGAGCGGGCGCGTACTATTTGCGGGGTCATGCACTTTAGCGGCGATATAGCGCTCAAGAAAATCGGCATACTTTCTGGTGGGGAAAAAAGCAGGGTCTTGTTGGGCAAATTGCTCCTACGCCCTGCCCATCTCTTGCTTTTGGATGAGCCTACCAATCATTTGGACATGGAAAGCTGTGAATCCTTGTTGGAAGCCATGCAGAATTTTGAAGGATCGATCGTGTTTGTGACCCATAACGAGATTTTCCTCCATACCCTGGCCGAGAAGCTGATTATTTTAGACCGTAACCGCATCCTTTTTTACCATGACAAGTATCAGAATTTTTTGGAAGACATTGGGTGGGAGAATGAGGAAGCCAAGAAAGAAGCTTTCCCGGTGACGACTCAAGTAACCCAAAAAGAATCGGCTGAGATTGCCGCGGCACCCAAAAAGGAATTGCGCCGGGCCCGAGCTTTGATTATTCAAAAAAAATCCAAAGCCCTGCGCCCCCTGGAAGCGAGAATGAAGGAATTGGAAAAAACAATTGAACATCTCGAAACAGAAATAAGTCAGAATAATCAACTGCTCATCAAGGCTTCTATACAAAGCAATGCCAAAGCTATTGCAGAGCTTCCGAAGATAAATCGTGAACTGAAAACGCAAATCGACTTTCTATACATCAAACTGGAAAAAGCCCATCGTGACTATGACGTGAAAGCCCGGGATTTTGAAAAGGAAAAAGAGGCCTTAGATAATTTTGGGATTGTATTGAATTCATAACTACTCAGGTTGTTTAGACTGTAGTCTGTTAGGACTGCGCAAAGAACGAATCAAGGCAAACAAATTTCTTGCATGTAAATCGATTCCGCAGTAAAATTGATTATTGATATTTGCATACTCCATATGGGCCTTCTTTTTAGGTTAAAGGTTACAAAATGAGATGTTGAGTTAAGTCCCAATAATTATACTTTAACCGAGGGCCTTTAATATTATTATCAAGTGGATCAAGCTCCTCCTCTTTAGAAAGAAGGTGATACATATTCTTTTGATTATCGAATAATGTATGGACAATAGTTTAGCTGTTTGAAGCTATAGTTGCGCTTCATTCGGTGTATCCATAAAAGCATAGATGTTAAAGAAAGGAAAGAGTATGAAAAAGGAAGATTTTATTCTCTTTAGCGGTGGCGCTAAAGGGGCTGAAGCGGAATTCGGCGCTAATGCAGAGCGCTTTGGAATTGAAGAAGTGAACTTCACGTTTGAAGGGCACAATATAGTTCGCCAACGAGGCTTGCGTGTCCTGAATCACGAAGAACTGAAAAATGGAGATGTTAGTCTGGAATATGTCTCACGATTGATGAATCGTCGTTACACTGAAAGTCTAACATTACGCAGGGTTCTGCAAAGCATCTGGTATCAGATTAACAGCGGTCAGGAGATTTACGTTATTGGAGAGATACTGGAGGACAAAACCATAAAGGGCGGTACAGGATGGGGTGCCGAGTTCGCCAAAATATGCAACAAACCATTGTACGTGTTCGATCAGAAACGTAATGCGTGGTTTAGCTGGAATCAAATAGACTGGTGTGAATGCAAGGGAGGAGACGAGCCTATCATCAGCCACATTCATTTTGCAGGGACAGGGTCGCGCTTTCCCGAAGAGAACGGCAAGAAAGCAATCAAGGAATTATTCGAGAGAACGTTCTCATGATTGAACGACACCTTTGTAGAAAATTGACTCTGTCCTGATCATCTATGAAAATATCTGTTTTATTGATCCCTCTTACCATAATATGGTGCAAGGCTCCAGGGATGTCTAATCTGAAGTTCCTGATTAAGTTAACAGATATCCTATTGATATTCCGAGGGTTAATTCATATTTCATTTTCCACTACATGAGAACAATCC
>QIDP01000121.1 GCA_003229375.1 Nitrospirota bacterium | reverse complement strand
TCTTAAATACTTCATACTTAAAATCTTTCAGGCTAGTGATCCTATCCCGATACCTCTACCTGTACCGTAGTAATTGGGAGAAGAGCCTATTAATTTTATGTATAGGGCTGGTATTATTTCTTCCTGTCCTTGCCGGGGCAGAGGAGACATCAGCCTTATCACTCGAAGGCAATGCCAGGGCAATTGAGTTAATTCAGAGGAATGCCGATTTTGTATGGACGCTTGTGGCAGCCTTTCTGGTCTTCTTTATGCAGGCCGGATTTGCAATGGTAGAAGCAGGGTTTACCAGGGCAAAGAATGCAGTCAACATCATGATGAAAAACCTGTTTGATTTCAGTATCGGGACCCTGGCCTTCTGGGCAGGTGGGTTCGCGATAATGTTTGGTGTTAACAATACAGGATGGTTTGGCACAACAGGATTTTTCTTTAGTGACTGGGCAGTAGATCAAGATCCATGGCTGTTTGCCTTCTGGATGTTTCAGGTAGTGTTTGCGGCTACGGCAGCTACAATTGTCTCCGGTGCAATGGCAGAGAGGACAAAGTTCTCAGGCTATCTGATTTATAGCTTCTTTGTGAGCCTTCTTATCTATCCGATATTCGGAAGTTGGGCATGGGGAAGTCTCTACAAGGGTGCAGGTTGGTTGGAAAATCTTGGTTTCATAGACTTTGCAGGCTCAACAGTAGTTCATTCTGTTGGTGGCTGGTGTGCCCTTGCAGGTGCAATCGTATTAGGCCCGAGGAAAGGCAAATATACCCCGGATGGCAGGGTAAGACCAATAGCCGGCCATAGTATACCACTTGCAGCATTAGGGGTATTTATACTCTGGTTTGGCTGGTTTGGATTTAATTCCGGCAGTACCACGGCTGCTATACCTGATATAGCCAGGATAGCAGTTAATACCAACCTTGCAGCAGCAGCAGGTGCGGTCTTTGCCCTGATAACATCATGGATAAAGTTTGGTAAGCCTGATGTAGGTATGTCCCTTAATGGCGCATTGGCCGGACTTGTCGCAATAACAGCGCCATGTGCCAATGTAACGCCTGCAAGTGCAGTAATAATTGGTGTGTTGGCCGGGATTGTTGTGGTATTTTCTGTACTCTTTTTTGATAAAATTAAGGTAGATGATCCTGTTGGTGCTATATCTGTCCATGGGGTTTGCGGCGCCCTTGGCACACTCTGTGCCGGGATATTTAATGAAACAGGGGTAACCGCAAAGATTATAGGTGTTCAGTTGATTGGTATTGCAGCGTGTTTTGTCTTTGTATTTTTAGCAGCCTTTATTATGTTCAAGGCAATTCATCTGACCATTGGACTTCGTACATCTGAGGAAGAAGAATTTGAAGGTCTCGACCTCGGAGAGCACAAGGCCAATGCCTATCCTGATTTTGTTAAGACTACTGTAACACACTAATAATGTATGAATGAAACATTCATGCCAGCAAGTCGGCATACAGGGGTATGAAAATTGAATCACCCCCACCCCTGCCCTCCCCCATAAAGGGTGAGGGAGTCAATTAATCGGTCATCTCTTCTCTAAGGGAGGGTTAGTTATTCAGTCCCCTCTTCTATAGGGAGAGAGTTAGTTATTTAGTCCCCTCTCCCCCCGGGGAGAGGGCTAGGGTGAGGGGGTATTTTTCAGGGGAAATATTTTTCAGATGAAAAAGATAAAGGTATCGTGCATCTCCGGAGGGCTTAAGCTTGTCCCTGATCATTGCAGCAGGAGTATCAGGGCAAGGATTGCCGTACATCCATGTTACAGCGAAGAGGCCTCGCTAAACTTTGCCAGAATGCACCTCCCTGTCGCTCCGGCATGCAATGTACAATGCAGCTATTGTAATAGAAGATACGACTGTGTCAACGAGAGCAGACCGGGGGTGACAAGCAGAGTGCTTTCTCCTGAAGATGCCCTTTCTATGGTTATTTCTGTTAAACAGAGGTTACCTGGATTACGTGTTGTTGGAATTGCAGGGCCGGGTGATCCCCTGGCCAATCCTGATAAAACCTTCAGGACATTTGAGTTGATAAGAGATAAGGTTCAGGATGTTATCCTTTGTTTAAGTACTAATGGTCTTACATTGATAGATCATATTGATAGGATAAAGGAGTTATCCATAGGGCATGTAACCGTTACCATTAACATGGTTAACCCTGAGACAGGCAAGAGACTCTACAAGTTTATAAGATTAAATGGAAAGAGGTATATGCATGAGGAGGCCTCGAATATTTTGATTGAAAGACAGTTGGCAGGTCTTAAGATGTTAAAGGAGATGGGTGTTTTATGTAAGATAAACTCGGTTTTAATCCCTGGAATAAATGATAAGGATCTTGTAGAGGTATCAAGGATGGTAAAGGATTTAGGTGCATTTATCCATAATATTATTCCTTATATTCCATGTGAAGGTTCATCTTTGTGGGCCATGAGACAAAGAAGACCCTCGGTTCAGGAGGTGAAAGAATTAAATGAAAGATGTGGTGGAAATATGAAGATGATGAGGCATTGCAGGCAATGCCGTGCTGATGCAGTTGGATTTCTGAAAGATAGTAATAATTTGCCACAGAGGACACAGAGGTCACAGAGAAAAATAAAAAGTGTAACAGTTCACAGTTCACGGTTGACAGTTAACGGTTAATGAAAACAGAAAGTAAAAGGAAATTTAAAAAACAGTAAACAGTAAACTGATAACTGTGAACGGATACTTGAATTTAAACTCTGTGACCTCTGTGGCGAGCTATATTTTATCATAAATGATCTATTAAGGAGGGAATGATATGAGACAGATAGCAATTTATGGAAAGGGCGGTATAGGTAAATCTACCACATCGCAAAATACAGTAGCTGCATTGGCAGAGATGGGTAAACATGTGATGATCGTGGGATGCGATCCAAAGGCTGATGCAACTAGATTGATATTAAATGCAAAGGCCCAGGCTACTGTGATGGATCTTGCCAGGGAATCCGGTACTGTTGAAGACCTCGAATTAGACGATGTTTTAATGACAGGTTTTAAGGGGATTAAATGCGCTGAGTCCGGAGGTCCTGAACCTGGTGTTGGTTGTGCCGGGAGAGGGGTAATAACAGCAATAAATTTTCTGGAAGAAAATGGCGCTTATACCCCTGATCTCGATTTTGTCTTTTATGATGTTTTAGGTGATGTTGTCTGTGGAGGTTTTGCCATGCCAATAAGGGAAAACAAGGCCCAGGAGATATATATAGTCACATCTGGTGAGATGATGGCTATGTATGCTGCGAACAACATTGCAAGGGGAATATTAAAATACGCAACAAGTGGAAGTGTGAGATTAGCCGGGCTCATCTGTAACAGCAGAATGGTTGAGAAGGAGATCGAGTTGATTGAAGTGCTGGCAAAGCGACTTAGCACACAGTTGATACATTATATCCCCCGTGACAATGTGGTCCAGAGGGCAGAACTAAAGAAGCAGACAGTTATTCAATATTATCCGGATGCTCACCAGGCAAATGAATACAGGGACCTGGCCAAAAAGATAGTAGAGAATAAGAATTTTGTCGTGCCTACTCCTATAACCGTTGATGAGTTAGAAGATCTCTTGATGGAGTATGGTTTTATGGAAATAGATGAGTCAGTTGAACAGGCAAAGGTAGCTGTATAGGAGGAGATAGATATATGGAGATTACAAAAGAGAATACCCAAAAGATGATAGATGAGGTATTAGAGGCCTATCCTGAGAAAGCGAGAAAGAAAAGGGCAAGGCATTTGATACCTAATGATCCTGATGCCGGATCGACCTGTGGATTAAGATCTAATATCAAATGTATTCCCGGTGTGATGACCTCACGGGGATGTGCTTATGCGGGATCCAAAGGTGTTGTATGGGGACCTGTAAGGGATGTTATAAATATCAGTCATGGACCTGTTGGATGCGGTCAGTATAGTTGGGGAAACAGAAGAAATTTGACATCAGGAAAGATTGGTGTAAATAATTTTGGGATGTTTCACTTTACAAGCGATTTTCAGGAGAAGGATATAGTTTATGGCGGGGATAAGAATCTTGAGCAATTATTACGTGAGACAAGGGAGCTCTTTCCGGATGCAAAAGGTTTAATTATAGAGTCAGAATGCCCTATCGGCCTTATAGGTGACGATATTGAGGCGGTTGCAAGGAAGATGGCTGAGGAACTAGAGATATTTGTGGTACCTGTCAGGTGTGAGGGTTTTAGAGGGGTCAGTCAATCATTGGGCCACCACATTGCCAACGATTCTGTCCGCGATTATGTCCTCGGGAAACGGGAGCTAAAGGAGAAAACCCCTTACGACGTGGCTATTATAGGTGATTATAATATTGCCGGCGATTTATGGGCCAGTAAGAAGTTATTTGAGGAGATGGGTCTGAGGGTGATTGCCACATGGACAGGGGATGCTTCTATAGAAGATATGGCGTTGACAAATCATGCAAAGGTTATCCTGATTCATTGTTATCGGTCAATGAACTATATAGCCCGTCACATGGAGGACAAATATGGGCTTCCATGGGTAGAGTATAACTTCTTTGGGCCTACAAAGATAAAGAATAGTATCAGAGAGGTAGCATCATTTTTTGACGACAGTATTAAGGAAAAGGGAGAAGCTGTGATAGCTAAATATGATCCCTTGATGCAGAAGGTTATCGAAAAATACAGACCGGGACTGGAAGGTAAAAAGGTCATGATTTTTGTTGGAGGGCTAAGACCGCGACATGTTGTAGGGGCGTATGAAGACCTGGGGATGGAAGTGATTGGCACCGGTTATGAATTTGCCCACAGTGATGATTATGAAAGGACATTCCCGGAATTAAAGGAAGGGGTAATTATCTTTGATGATGCCACACAATACGAGCTGGATGAGTTTGTAAAGAAGCTTAAACCAGACCTTGTAGGATCAGGGATCAAGGAAAAATATGTCTATCAAAAGATGGGGATACCTTTCAGACAGCTTCATTCATGGGATTATAGTGGTCCTTATCATGGATATGACGGTTTTTCTATATTTGCAAGGGATATGGATATGGCCATAAACAGCCCTACATGGGGGTTTGTAAAGGCACCGTGGAAGAAATAAAAGTGATCTAAAGTGAGCTAAAGTGCCTAAAGTGATCTAAAGTTAAAAGATTTTTGTGTTTCGGGAATCCCTCTCGAAATACAGAATTCCTTTAACTTTAGGCACTTCAAACTTTAGCTCACTTTAGGCACTACTTTAAAGGGAGATTGCTATGAACAATCAAGATAAATGTCCAATGCCAACAGAGGAATGGATCAATACAGAGGAATACAAAGAAAAGAATTTTGCGCGTAAAAATCTGGTTGTAAACCCTGCCAAGGGTTGTCAGCCTTTTGGGGCAATATTTGCAGCATGTGGATTTGAAGGTACCATGCCTTTTGTGCATGGGTCTCAGGGGTGTGTAGCATATTTCAGAAATAATTTTAGCAGGCACTTTAGGGAACCATTTTCTACAACCTCGACATCTATGACAGAGGATGCCGCAGTTTTTGGGGGACAGGCAAACCTTATAGAGGGGTTGAAGAATACATATACCCTTTACAAACCAAAGATGATAGCGCTCAGTACTTCGTGTATTGCTGAGGTTATAGGTGATGACTTAAATGCCTTTATAAATAATGCGAGAAATAAACAGGCAATACCTGATGAACTTCCAACTCCGTTCGCTAGTACGCCAAGTTTTGTGGGTTCGCATATTACAGGGTATGACAATATGTTAAAAGGTATTTTATCTTATCTAACTAAAGATAAAAAGACAGATAAAAAGACAGATAAGATAAATATAATACCGGGATTTGACACACATGTAGGAAATTTAAGGGAGATCAAAAGGATACTTAATCTATTTGGGGTTGAATATACAATCCTGGCAGACAATACAGAATATCTCGATTCTCCATTGACCGGTGAGTTTGATATGTATCCGGGAGGAACGCCACTCGAGGAGACCAGAGAATCAATCAATAATAAGGCAACCATTGCCCTGCAGCGATATTCTACAAAAAAGACCATAACTTTTATTGAAAAATTTTTTGAGCATGAGGCAGTGGCCTTACCCATGCCAATAGGAATAGGGGCAACAGATAAATTGGTGATGGAGATAAGCCGGATTACAGGGAAAGAGATACCAAAGGAGATCGAGGATGATAGGGGACGGGCAGTTGATTCTATGACCGATGCACATCAATATCTGCATGGAAAGAGGTATGCGGTTTATGGTGATCCTGATATCGTAATCGGGGTGGTATCCTTTCTTCTTGAGATGGGTGGCGAGCCTGTACATATTCTTTGTTCTAACGGCACTAAAAAATTTGCTAAAGAGGTAGAGGTTATACTTGAATCTTCACCTTATGGGAAAGAAGGAAAGGTTTATCCCGGTAAAGATCTATGGCATCTAAGGTCGCTTCTGATGACCGATCCGGTGGATATGCTCATAGGCACATCCTATGGAAAATTTGCAGCACGTGATGCAGATATACCCCTTGTCAGGATAGGTTATCCCATAGTTGACAGGATAAATCTCCATAGATATCCAACGATCGGTTACCAGGGGATTATTAATCTGATTACATGGATAGCGAATGCGTTCCTTGAAAAGACCGATCGCCTAAGTGATGATGAGCACTTTGAATTGATGAGATAATCCCCCTCACCTCAATCCTCTCCCCGCGGGGGAGAGGAAGTAATAGCAGTAATTCCCCCCTTTTTCAAAGGGGGTTAGGGGGGATTTGTTCAGGGGAGATTTAAGAAAATAACTACCCATTTGAAATGAGAAAGAACCTCTTTTCTTGTCCCCTCCCCCTTGAGGGGGGAGGGTTAGGGTGGGGGTGAACTATTACTTTAATTCGTTATACTATAATGATAAAGGTTTTGCAATGATAATATCAAAAGACGCTGTTTGTTTACAAGAACGTTCATATGCATGTGAACGACAAAATACAGGTGTGGGTGGCTGTGCATTTGATGGGGCCCAGATTGTCCTTATACCAATCACGGATGCTGCTCACATAGTACATGGCCCTATAGCCTGTGCTGGTAATAGTTGGAATACAAGGGGGTCTTTGTCTTCAGGTCCTATGCTTTATAGGAGATGTTTTACTACAGATGTTAGTGAGACAGATATAGTATATGGTGCGGAAAAGAAGCTTTATGATTCTATCCTGTATGTTGTTAGTAAATATAGCCCCCCTGCAGTATTTGTATACTCTACATGTGTAACAGCATTGATAGGTGATGATATTGACAGTATATGCAAAGATGCTGGAAAAGAATCCGGTATACCGATTATCCCGGTAAATTCCCCTGGATTTGCAGGGAGTAAAAATTTTGGAAACAGGCTTGCCGGTGAGGCGCTGTTAGATTATGTGATCGGTACTGAGGAGTTAAAAGATACAACCCCATACGATATAAATCTTATTGGTGAATATAATATAGCAGGTGAGTTGTGGGAAATTATACCACTGTTAAAAAGATTAGGAATAAGGGTGTTGTCAACCATTACAGGCGATTCCAGATACAAAGATATTGCAGTGTCGCACAGGGCAAAACTTAATGTAATGGTATGCAGCAGGGCATTGATTAATATAGCAAGCAAGATGCAGGAGAGATACGGAATCCCTATTATCGAGGAATCCTTTTTTGGGATTAAAAATATCCATGATGCATTAACTAATATTGCTTCTCATTTTAAAGATCCAGGGCTTATAAAAAAGACAGGGGAGCTGATATGCAAAGAGGAAAATGCCCTTGAAAAGAGACTCTTACCAATAAGAAAAAAACTGGAAGGTAAAAGGGTGGTACTTTATACAGGGGGTGTAAAAAGCTGGTCAGTTATTTCTGCATTAAAAGATCTGGGGATAGAAGTGGTTGCGTGTGGAACAAGGAAGAGTACCTTAGCAGATGTTGAAAAGATCAAAGAATTAATGGGAAGTGAGGGATTAATCCTAAAAGAGACCGGGACTCAAAAACTACTTAATGTTGTTAAGGAATTAAAGGCAGATATCCTGGTAGCAGGTGGTAGAAACCTGTATCCTGCCTTAAAGTCAGGTTTGCCATATCTTGACATCAATCAAGAACGGGAACATGCATATACAGGATACAAGGGGATGTATGAACTCGCAAGACAACTGGAACTAACACTCTATTCTCCAATATGGAAGCAGATAAGACGAGTCAGCATAAAAGGGGATTTTCAGAGGAAAGAGATAAATAGAGATAGAGATAGCAAAGAGACCGCAGCACCGCAGCACTGCAACACCGCAGCACCTAAAAAAAGGCCTGTTACAATAAACCCCTTACGTAATAGTCAGCCACTTGGCGCTGTTCTTGCCTTTCATGGGATTGACAGGTCAATGCCTCTTCTCCATGGTTGCCAGGGATGCACTGCCTTTGGAAAGGCCTTACTGATACGTCATTTCAGGGAGCCTATAATAATAAATACCACTGCACTTACAGAGACCGGGGCAATAATGGAAAGCTCAGATAATATAATCAGGGGGTTAAAAAAGGTAATTACAAAATTCGAACCAGAGATTGTAGGGCTTATCACAACAGGGTTAACCGAGGTAAAAGGGGATGATATAGAAGGCGCTATTAAGGAATTCAGGCTTAAGCATCCTGAATATAATTCAGTAAAGATCGTACCCGTATCTACTCCAGATTACGAGGGGGCAATTGAGACAGGTTATGCAAAGGCAACTGAGTCCATTATAAAGGCGTTCGTTAAAAAAGGTACAGAGAAAATAACAGGTCATATTAATATCCTTGCAGGTTCATTTTTAACTCCGGGTGATATTGAAGAGATAAAGGAATCTGTAGAGGCATTTGGCCTCAAACCTATAGTATTACCTGATATCTCAGGTTCACTGGATGGTCGTTTTACAGATGAGGTCTCCTTTATTACCAGAGGTGGAATAAAGGAACGTGATTTAAATTCTATGGGGAATTCTGAGGCAACTATTGTATTGGGTCAGAGTATGACAAAAGCCGGTGAGATTATTAAGAAGATTACTGGTATCCCTTTATTCGAATTAAAGGAGGTTAGCGGGCTTGTGCCGGTTGATAGCCTTTATAATCTCTTATCCCGGTTAAGCGGAAGACCTATTCCTGAAAGATATGTCAGGCAGAGGAGACAACTGCTCGATGCCATGCTGGATACACATTTTTATATCGGGAAAAAGAGATTTATCCTGGCATTAGATCCGGACCTTTTATGGAATATTGCAAATATAATCACATCAATGGGAGGAATAATAAAGGCAGCAATCAGTACAACAAGATCCCCGCTTCTTGATAGTATTGATGCTGATGATGTTATTATCGGGGACCTTGGTGTCATTGATGAATTAGGAGAAAAGGCTGACATGATTATAACAAATTCCAATGGCCATTATAGTGCAAGTGGATTTGATATTCCATTAATGCGGATAGGCTTTCCTATATTTGATCGGCTTGGTGCTGCCCAGAGGGTTTATGCAGGATATAAGGGGACGAGGGATTTTTTGTTTGAATTAGGAAACCTCCTCTTAACAGCATCGAAACACCAACATGAGGGGATATTATGAAGATAGCGTTTGCTACTAAGGATATGGAGCATGTAAACGAACATTTTGGATGGGCAGAGATATTTGCTGTCTATGAAATAGACACGGAACAGTTCAGATTGGTTGAGACCCTTAAATTTGGAAAAGATTTAGGAGATCATGAAGATAAAATACAACCCAAAATATCTTCGCTTTTAGATTGTGCAATTGTCTATTCTGCGAATATCGGTCCTGTGGCAGCAGCAAGACTGGTTAAAAACAAGATTCACCCGGTTAAATCAAAAGGTCCTGAATCAATAATGGATATCCTTCAAAGGCTGCAGAAGGTCTTGCAGGGGACGCCACCACCCTGGTTAAGAAAGGCGATGAATAAACATTAAATGTAACCGTGAACGGATACACTATTTATTACAAAGAAAGGAGGTAACTTTTAACAATGGAAGATATTATCAAAGGAGTCACAAGAGGAGGAAAGGAATGGATTCCCCAATTTGTATCAAACCATAATGATGAAAAATGTATAGGATGCGGACGTTGTTTTAAGGCATGTGGTCGAGATGTATTAAGCCTTTACGTCCCGACCGAAGAAGAGGAAGAAGAGGACTCAAGAAGGGTTATGGAAATAGTGAGTTCTGATGACTGTATAGGATGTGAAGCATGTGGAAAGGTATGTATGAAAAAGTGCTTTACCTTTATCACTGCTAAGATAAACGGAGCATAAAAGGAGGAATAACTATGAAGATGATTCGTGCAATTATTCGGCCTGAAACAGTAGAAGCCGTGGCAGATGGATTGGCCGTAGATTTTCCCCCCCTGACCAAGATGCATGTCTTTGGTAGAGGTAAAGGTGGAGGACTGAAGGTTGGAGATGTAGTCTATGATGAGCTGCCAAAGACGATGCTAATGATAGTGGTTGAAGATGGTGATCTGGATAAGGTAATCAAGGTCATCATGGAAAAAGGCCGTACAGGGAGAGTCGGTGATGGAAAGATATTTGTTACCAATGTTGAAGAGGCCTATACTGTCAGAACAGGCAAGAAGGGACTTAAGGCGGAGAGCTAAAAGTAAATAGGGGGCAATAACGATGAAAGAGATAATTGCAATTATAAGGAGACATAAGGTCCCTGAGACAAAAGATGCGTTCAGGGATGCAGGGTTTCCAGGGCTTACGATTCAGAGCGTGGAAGGGAGAGGGAGACAAAGGGGTATTGGAGGCTGGATATATGAAATAGACCCTGGATTTAACCAATATGCAGCAGAAAAGTATTACGCAGATCCAGGGATGAAGTTTATACCCAAGAGGATGCTGACGATTATAGCTGATGATAATGATGTTCAAAAGATAGTAGATATTATCATCGAGAAGAATCAGACTGATCATGTAGGGGATGGAAAGATTTTTGTTTGTCCGATTGAGAATGTTTACAGGGTGCGAACCGGTGCAGAAGGGCCAGAGATTTTGCATAAACCATAAAGAAGACGAGATACTTTAACTTAGCTTTTCAGGGAATTGTGTGGAGACAGAAATCCAAAATTTAAAACATTCTGTATGCAATGCTTTGTTTAGGATTTAGATATTAGTATTTAAAGGAGAGTGATAGGGTATGAATAATAGCGAGATTTTGATTGCTGTGGCTTCAAAGGATGGAAGGCTTATCAATCAACACTTTGGTCATGCTGAAAGATTTTTGATCTATAAGGTAGATGCCGGTAAAACAGCGTTTCTTGAAGAAAGAAAGGTAAATAGGTATTGTCAGGAAGATGAGGAATACGAACATCCCTATGAAGAAGATCGGTTCATGAGCGTTGCAAATACTATCAAGGATTGCGGGTTTGTATTAATAAGCATGATAGGAACTATCCCTGAAAAGAAACTCAGGGAGATGGGCATTATTCCTGTTATATGTGCCTATGGTATAGAAGAGGGGATAGAAAAGATTATAAAAAATGAGATTAAATACTGAAGAAGAGACAAGATATAGTCGTCAATTATTAATTAATGGATATTCAGAGAGGAGACAGGAAAAGCTTAAAGAATCAACAGCAATGGTTGCAGGTATAGGAGGGCTGGGAGGTAATGCTGCCCTTTATCTTGCTGCTGCCGGGATTGGCAGGTTAATCCTTGTTCATCCGGGAGAACTGGAATTGCCGGATATGAACCGCCAGATATTGATGTATAGTAAATGCGTTGGCGAGGAGAGGACAAACATTGCCCAAAGGAGACTAAAAGAGATAAACCCATTTACAGAGGTTATTACAATTTCTGAATGGATCACCGAAGATAATGCAGACGGGATAGTATCAAAGGCAGATATCATACTTGATTGCAGGCATAATTTTAAGGAGAGATATTTACTGAATAAAACATGTGTCAGGTACAAAAAGCCCATGATTGAAGGGGCCATGGATGATATGTTCGGTTATATTACAACCATTATGCCAGGAGAGACACCATGTCTTTCATGCTTATTCCCGGAGTATCCGGAATGGGACTATCTAGGTTTTGCTGTACTTGGCACAGTTTCAGGCACACTCGGCACCCTTATGGCGCTTGAAGCAATCAAGGTAATAACAGGGCTGGGGAATCCATTATATTCAGAACTTCTTACCTTTGATGGTTTAACAATGGACTTCAAGAAACTTAAACTGCAAAGAGATAGTAATTGTTCTGTATGTGGAAACTAAATTGAGTGATTTATATAACCGCAACCTTGACTCCACTGCAAAAACCCAGAAATTGGTAGCCGCAGGCTTTAGCCTGCGAAAAAGTTTGCTGTAAAACAATCATTTGCGCAACCTAAAGGTTGCGGCTACCCTATTTTTGAGGGTTTTTGCAGTGGAGTCAAAAATGGATATAAAATGGATATAAAGATAGTCGATACTACCCTTCGCGATGGGGAACAGACTCCGGGTATTGCCTTTAATACAGAAGAGAAGTTAAAGATTGCCATATTCCTGGATAAGCTTGGGGTTGATTATATTGAAGTTGGAACACCTGCATTAGGGGTAGAAGAACAGCAAGCTGTTGAGAAAATACTGAATCAGGACCTGAAGGCGACTATAATCACCTGGAACCGGGCGCTGATTTCTGATATTCAAAAGTCAATAGAATGTGGCTCCAGATATCTTCATATATCCCTTCCTGTTTCAGACATTCATATTAATACCAAGCTTAAAAAGGATAAGCCATGGATCCTTGAGACACTTAAAAGGGCTGCCGATTATGTGAAGACAGAGGGACTCCAATTTTCAGTAGGTGCAGAGGATGCCTCAAGGGCTGAGCCTGGTTTTTTGTATAAATTTGTACAAATAGCTGAAGAATCTGGTGCTCACCATTTCAGATACTGCGATACAGTTGGAATCCTTGATCCATTTACATTGTATCAGGCAGTCAAAGACCTTATAGATTCCACAAATATAGATATTGAAATCCACACACATAACGATTTTGGTATGGCAACAGCAAATGCCCTTGCTGGTGTACGCTCTGGAGTCAAATTTATTGATACAACCTTTATAGGCATAGGTGAACGTGCGGGTAATGCAGCCCTTGAAGAGGTTGTGATGGCGCTGAAATATACAATGGGAATCAAATTAAAGATAGACACCTCTCTTTTTAGAGAATTTTCTCAATTTATGGTAAGGGCCATAGGGAGAGAGCTTCATCCCTGGAAATCTATTATAGGTAGTTATGTCTTTGCCCATGAATCAGGTATCCATGTGGATGGAGTTCTTAAAGATCCTAGTACTTACGAACCCTTTCCTCCTGAGGAGGTGGGAAATGCCAGAAGGCTTTTAATAGGAAAACATTCGGGCCGACACGCAATCATAGACAGATTCAGAGAGCTCGGGATCAAGATTGATGATGGAGAAAGCATTATAATACTCCGAAAGGTAAAAAAGAGCGCTGTATCAATGAAAGGATCAATCCCGGATAGTGAATTGATGAGGATATATGAAAATACGGTTGTGAAGAGATAAGGATATGGGTAACAGTACATTCTGTTGCAATGCTTTGTTTAGAATTTAGATATTAGGCTTTAGAATTTAATTTTCTTATATGGATATGAATTCAGCAATCAAAGAAAATATCTCTTTTGACGTCATAGCTCCTAACTATGATAAAACAAGACATCGCGATGAGGCCATAACTAAAAAGATGGCCCATCAGGCACTGGCGTCTCTTAATATCACAAACCCGGAAGATATTTGCTGCCTTGAAGGCGGGGTGGGTAGCGGTACCATACTTCTACCTTTTATAGAAGCCGGTGTTAATGCCACAGGGGTGGATATATCAAAAGAGATGCTCAGAGAATTTGAAATAAAATTAAAAAAGAGAGGAATCCCATATCGATATCATTCCACACTAACTGCACATAAAGGATTATCTGAATCGATAAAGGTACAACTTATTCATGGCAGTATCCTTGACATGCAATTAGAAGAAAAGGCCTTTGATCTGATTATATCTGCTCTTATCTTTCATCTTATAAAAGACTGGAAAAGATTGATTGAAATCTATTCTCATCTATTAAAACAGGATGGATTTTTATTGATTATCGATGAAGAGAGTGATTTTTTGAACATTCAGAGCGGTGTAGAGTGTAAGAATATCAGAAGAGATTCAGATCTACGGAGATTTATGGAGATATACGACAATATAAGAATAGATCATGGATTTCCTGCGATTAAAGAATCGATCCCCGGTACATTCTCTAAAAAGGCATTAAGAAACGAGATAGCCAGACATGGACTGAAACAGGTAAGACAATTAGATAATCTAAGCTGGCATTATAATGTAAACTGTAAAGATATTATCTACAACCTTAAGAAGAGGGCTACCTCTGCCCTGCAAGTCATTCCTCAGAATACACAAATGAGATTAGTAGAGATCACTTTAGAAGAGGCCCTTCAAAAGGGCATAGATATAGATAAACAATATCAGATTACCCATTCGTTTCGTGTATCTGTAATTTCCTTGTAAAATCCCCCTAACCCTAGGGGAGATGTCCGACTCTTCTGATTTAACTAAGATATATAGACCCCCTAAGTATCAAAAAATGCACACAAGTATAAAAAAAGTAACTTAATATCTTTATCCCCCGAATTTCAATCTCATATATTTAATACCCTCTTATCTAATCCTTTACAAATCAAAGCGTTACCAATAATACCCTTTCAAAGATCATAAATCCGTTTTTGGCACAAAAATTGATGCATATTCGTGGAGATAACTATATTAGAGAGCTTAACTGCACAGGCCGCAATATTTTTAATATGTTTTAAAATTTTTTGTCTCTTGGGAAGAATGGGGGGATGCATATGGTTCTTAAAGATTAGCTTGTGGATAGGATATGGAACATACTTATTCACGGAGAAAATTATTTTTCAACGCCGCATTGGGACAAAATGGCCATTAACTGATGGACTCTAAAAACCAAAATAGTTCAGCCTAACATAAAGGAGATTACTATGAAGAAAAAAAAGAACGTATTCATTTTTATTGCTATAGCATTAATAGCGATAGTCAGTGGATTTGGGATTACCAGGGAGATGAACGTCAGCAAGCAGTTCCCTGTTGGTATTCAAGAGGAAAATGTGGTTAAGAGAACCGGGGGCGCTATCAACTTTACTTCTCCATTATTGGAACAGTATAACAGAGAATAGAGTAACGACGAAGCAGGTTCTTATAGCAAAGCGTGATAGTAGCCGTATGAAGCGAGAGTTTCACGTACGCCTCCTGGAGAGGCCGGGGGGGGAGTTCCCCCGGCCTACTCGACCCCAATTTTGGCTTTACGTTCTCTATGAGATTTTGTTTTCCCATATTGATTTATATCCTTCTTGATTTGTGTAATATATCATATTTATAGAATTAGAACAGCCTTTTCTGATGGTAAAAATAACCCTTCAATATCTTCCACAGGAATATTGAATTGATCTGTTTGAGGATAGAGGATGCAAGGGATGATCCTCCTATACATCTCATACAATGGGGGTGGATGATCCTGAATCTCTTGAAACCCCTCACAATAGAGACAACCTCGTCAGAGTTCAATATGTCAGTAATCCTGATCTCATTGACATTCCCCATACTTGTCTTACCATCAAAATCCTTACAGCAGAGGATAATATCTCCATTCCACAATATACCGAAGTGATCGGTCAATGCACTGCAGTAACCGAATTTTGCCTTTATAACAGGGCTCTTTGTCAGGGCATTTCCCCAGTTATCGAGGACATAGGTCTCAAAGAATATATTAGGGGCTATCTCAAGGACATTCCATCTGTTGGTCGTAATCCTGTCAATCCCCTTTAATACCCGATCCTCTGTTTTGCTATTTTTTATTTCCTTTATCTGATATATCCTCTTTATCCATATCTTCATGCAGTCCTGTAAGGTCTTTGTATCATTTATCACATTAACCTCTCCCAGCAAAGGTCTTACAGACCCGCTATACTTTGTGTTGAGAAAGTGTATCTTGACAACCGTATTTTTATTATTACTCCGGAGATTTTCTATGTAGTCTATTGTCTGCTGGCTGTATCTGTCAAAGGTCAGGTTCCCGGCCTTTCTTAGCTTGAAGGAGTCCTTATCCGGGGTTTGTAATGATATGTTAGTCTGATCAATCCCTAATCTGACCAGTCTATCTGAATTTTCCGGAGTAAGATAGCTCCCGTTGGTAGTAAGCCCTATCATGATCCCTTTCCTGATACCATATTCCATTACATCAAATATATTGGGGTGCATGAAGGGTTCACCCATAATGTGAAACGTGATCTTTTCGGTTATATTATTCTCTGCTAACTCATCTATTATCTTCTTTGCCAACTCATACTTCATAAATCCCTTCTCTCTGGTCATCCTGGATTTGGGACAGAAGATACAGTCGAAATTGCAGATATTGGTCAATTCTATATGAACACGGCTCAATGGGAACCGTACGTACTTCCCTATTTTGTTTAGATTACTCTTCATTTAGAGCCTCCACTATCCTCTCCTCCCATTCATCTCTCTTCTCTATTATCTCCATATTTATTTTCAATCCCCAAAGCGGAAAGGGGAGGGGCAGACGATCTATGAGCGCAGATCCATCCTTTTCTGTTGTCAGTATCATGTCCACATCTCCTCTGTTTTCCTTAATATCCCTTATATTACTATCACTATATATGTGATGATCAGGATAGGTTAGAAATCTGACTATATTACCCCCCGCCTTTATTATTATATCCCTGAAGGAGTCAGGCGATCCAATGCCGCAGAAGGCAAGGATTCTCTTTCCTTTAAGTATGCTAATATCTCTTTCCTCCCCGGAATTGAGGTCAACACATCCGGTGGCTGCATGCCTGCTTCTAAAGACGGGTATATCCTTTTTAAGCCTTTCACCTATAAGGGATGCATCAGGATCTTTAGGATTATAACATCTTGTCATCAGGACTATATCCGCACGATCCGTATTGGAGAGAGGCTCCCTGAGAATCCCCCTTGGAAAAAGCATATTATTTCCGAATGGATTAGCGGCATCTATAAGGAGTATGTTGAGGTCCCTATATAGCTTTATATGCTGGTAACCGTCGTCGAGTATGGCTACCTCTATTCCGAATCTATCCTCGGCATATCTCCCGAGGAGATAACGATCCTTTCCGGTAAGGATGGGTATATCCTTTAATCTCTTTGCAAGCATATAGGCCTCTTCACCTATATATGGCGGTTTCAAAAGTATTTTATTTCCATCTGAGACGAGATTTATTCTCTCCCTGGATCTTCCTTTGTAGCCCCGGCTGAGTACAGCCACCTTAAATCCCTTGTTTTTTAACAGATTTGCGACCATCTCCACAGCAGGGGTTTTTCCTGTACCGCCCATGGTGATATTACCTATGCTGATCACCCTGCAGCCAAGGATCTTTGTCTTTAAGATACCTCCCTTATAAAGGAGTCCCCTGGTCTGCTGTATCAGATAATTAACAAGGGAGAGGAGATACAACAATCCCTTAACAGGATTCAATGAGGGATATTCATTTTTGTCTGTAATAATTCCCAGAAGAGGTACCCTTAGCATATCTTTCAAACTATCATATATAACATGAAAAATCGAGAGGAAAAATTACTTGATGTAAGGCAAATCTCCATGATATAGTCACACCTGATAAGAACTTAGGAATAATGGATTACTACATTAGGGAGGTACATTATAATTATATAGGCGGTGGAATGATTGGCTATCTGTTTTTATATGTGGTGATAAAGTCCTCTACAGTAATTTTTGCTTGCTTGATAGCGCTTTTAAGAGTACCAATAGCAAGTTCTTTGTGTAAAGGAATAACACAACCAAAATCACCTTTTCGAAGAACAACATGACTCCCTTTTTGCCTTACAGTATTAAATCCCATAGACTGAAAGGTTTTGATAGCTTCTTTGCCGGATATCCGAGGAAGCTTATTAGGCATTAACGGCAACCTCGAATGTGGTGAGAATTGGGTGCTGAGTTTCTTTCAGGGGAAACTCCTCAAGATACAATTCCGTTGCTTCTTGTAGATTTTTTATGGCTTCCTCAATTGTAGAACCCTGGCTGGCCGTTCCAACTTCAGGACATTCAGCGACATAAAGATCGATTTCCTTGTACACAATGGCTGTAAATATATGAGTCATGAATACCTCACTTTCTATATTTTTAATCTACCATTTTGCAGGAAAAATCGCAACCATACATTTTTTTTAATGTTCCATAGGAACATTCGATAATAGACCGGCGATTCATCGCCGGGTATCAATCAATAAAGAAATAAGGGCTCGCCCAAAAATATCTTAGCATTCTTCGCGCTCAGGTTTAGATCAGATTTGGCCGATCTGATCTTGTAGGGGCAACCCCCCCGTGGTTGCTCTGCAGGAATAGTAGCGCTATTTCGAGGATTTTGCGATTGTGGGTGGCATGGACAAACTTGTTTGTCCGTGTTCTTTTGTTTATGCTCCATTGAGGGCCAATCAAAGATGATTTGAAGATAAGATGCGAAAATGCCAAGTTATTTCTGACCCATCCCTAAGTTTCAAATCTTCTCAATACTAGAAATAAGACCCTTTGCAACTGATAAAAATATAGCCTGTTTTTTCTTTTCAAGGCCCCTTAAAGAACCAAGTATTCCAGCAATTTCAGTCTCTATTTTTTTGTCAGCCTTGTCTGAAAGAAAGCCTACAAGCTCTGAAAAGGGAATGTTTAAAGCCTTTGCAATCATGTAAAGGGTATGTACAGAGGCATTGACCTTGCCCCGTTCAATGTCACTGATGTATGTAGGATGAAGTCCTGATAGCTCTGCAAGTGTTTCTTGTGAAATCTTTTTAGCCTTCCTGATAGCCCTGATTTTTTTCCAAGAATCATAAGAAATTTTTTAGAATCCATAAATAGAGGATATGGCAAAGATAGAGAAACATTAATAAAGCCTGTTTAAAAGTATTCCATAATATATGGGTTAAAATTCCTTATTGCCTTGATTTGTGCTTAAAAATTGGTTTCACAGCT
>QIDP01000191.1 GCA_003229375.1 Nitrospirota bacterium | reverse complement strand
AACTTTCAATTATATCAATGAGTTACAAAACTAACTTTGCTTTTAAAAACCCTTTTTGGCTGTTTTCTTGGGCAACTTTGTCGAACTTGGGCTAACAGACTACAGTCTAAACAACCTGAGTAGTTACAACTTTTTAAGCATTTCTGAAGAAGAAATATATTGAGATACATGAAGAGTTAATGTTATAATTGATAGAAATAGAGTGCCGGAATACCTTGAAGATATTTGATGAATTTAAAAGAGACGATGGATACCTCTTCAGACATCCTCCCCTTCTCTCAGAGACATTTAATCAATTTCATTATGCGAGGAGAGCTATAGAATGAAAAGTTATCGTAAAGAGCTTTGGTTTCAGATACCTGAAAGAAGAGGTTTTATAAATATTACACCTCAAGTCATGGCCTGTCTTGAGGAAAGCGGTATTAAGGAAGGTCTTGTTCTGGTCAATGCTATGCATATCACAGCCTCGGTCTTCATAAATGACGATGAATCAGGGCTTCATCAAGATTATGAAAAGTGGTTGGAAGGACTGGCGCCCCACGCACCTATCTCGCAATACCGGCATAACAATACTGGTGAGGACAATGCAGATGCCCATTTGAAACGGCAAGTCATGGGACGTGAGGTCATTGTGGCTATAACAGGAAGAAGATTAGACCTTGGCACATGGGAACAGATCTTTTATGGAGAGTTTGACGGCAGGAGGAGAAAGAGGGTACTGGTAAAGATTATTGGGGAATAGATTTTACTTATGAAAGATTTTTTAAATAGTTTTACCACTGCCCTTCAGTTTCTTACTATATTCCGTATCAAAAGGGACGCAGAAACAGATGAGGAAATCCTGGGAGGGGCCTCGGCTGTCTTTCCTCTAATCGGACTCCTTCTTGGTCTTACTCTCTTTATATCTGATAAATTCCTCTCCCTTCTCCTTCCACGATCTGTTGTTGATATCCTTCTTCTGTTGTTGCTGATAGTCGCGACCGGAGGGCTTCATCTGGATGGATATGCTGATACAGTAGATGGTTTTGCCGGGGGAAGCACTAAAGAAGAGACCCTAAAGATAATGAAGGAAAGCAATATCGGCGCATTCGGCGTATGTGGTATTTTTCTCTTACTTATGATAAAATATATATCATTAAATAATCTCTTGATAGAGACCAGGGGGGCCGCACTATTAATTATGCCTGTAGTGGGACGATGGTCAATAGTGCATCTATCGCTTTTATCAGAATATGCCGGGAATAGCAGAGGCATTGGGGCACCTTTTACCGATTTTGTTAAGGGAAGGGAGTTCTGGCTATCTACTCTCTTGACAGGAATTATATCGATCTTCTTACTTGGCATAAATGGAATAGTTGTAATGATGTTTGTATCAGTATTTACTTTTTTTTTGAAGACATATTCTCATCAAAAGATAGGCGGAGTAACAGGAGATGTCCTGGGTGCGGTTAGCGAGACCAGTGAGGTATTGGTCCTTTTGTTCATCTGTGCATACGCAGGCTAAACCTGCGGCTATATTTATAGTTCCCGGGCTCCAGTTTGGGAACGAGAGGTTAAAATCAATAATAACAGTTAACAGAAACGGATTAACCGAATATTTACTAAGGCAATTTTAAGGAGGCAAGATATATGGAGAACGGCTTTACAAAACTCTATCTGATAAGACATGGGGAGGTAGCTAATGTAAATGAGGGAGTATATAATGGACACTTTGATGTTGACCTATCAGACAGAGGTATAAGACAGATGAAAGAGATTGCAGAGAAGCTTAGCAAAGAATCGATAAAGGCTATCTATTCCAGTGATCTCAAGAGGACAGTCATAGGATCTAAGATTATCGGGGAAAGGCTCTCGCTCCGGACAAAGAGTTTTAAGGATTTACGGGAATTGAACTACGGACGATGGGAGGGGTTGAGATTCGAGGAGATAAAGAAGAGATATCCGGAAGAGGTAGAGGCCAGGAATGCCGATTACGTTAATTACCGCCTTAAGGATGGAGAAAACATTATAGAACTGAGGGATAGGGTCATCCCTAAAATAGACAGAATTTTAAGAAGTCATCGTGGAGAAGATATTGTGCTTATAGCACATGGCGGTGTGAACAGGGTGATCCTTTGTTGGGCATTAAACATAGATATTAGTAATATAGTGCGGATAAAACAGGATTTTGCTGCCCTGAATATAATAAACTTTTATGATAATGCAGCAATAGTCGAGTTGATGAATGGTGTAACTGTTTAGCATTTCGAATTTAGGATTTTAATATCTCTTTTGATAGCTAACCTATTACAGAATGGATAGTTTGCAGATTAAGACGAGAAGATTAAAGAGGGGTCTGGTTCATGTCTATACAGGGGATGGAAAAGGGAAAACTACCGCTGCCCTTGGACTATCCATGAGGGCAGCCGGACAGGGATTCCATGTCTATATGATCCAGTTACTTAAGCCCTCAAGGCTATCTTCAGGAGAGATGAAGATAGCAGGGCGTATGGGGAGAGGAATTAAGATACGCCGGCTTAATACCCCATGGTGGTCACTCAAATCCTTTGAGAGAGAAGATGATAAGGCAAGGATGAGGAAGATACTCAGGAAGGAATTTGATGATCTGCAGGAGATAATCCTATCTCGAAGATACGACATTATTATAGTGGATGAGATACATAATTGCTTGAATTATAATCTAATAGATATGGATATAATTATTAACCTTATTAAAAACAGGCCCGTGGATGTGGAACTGGTATTAACCGGCAGAGATGCGCCAGACGAGATAATAGCGATGGCAGATATTGTAACAGAGATGAAGGCTATAAAACACCCCTATTCAAAAGAGATTAAGGCACGAATAGGGATTGAATATTAAGATCATTGGTAACTACTCAGGTGGATAGTCTATAGGTATTTAGCTGAATAGTGAGGAAGAAATATGTGCAGTCCTAACAGACTACAGTCTAAACAACCTGAGTAGTTACTGTCAATTTACTATTGACAATCATTGTAATATAATTTATCGTATTTTTATAATGGAAATCATGGATATCTTTTTAAATAATCAGATATCAGCCGCTATTATTGATATTAACCGGGATTTTTCAGGAGGTGTGGCTGGTATGATAGCCCATACAGGCTGGATGGCCAAATTTGTCCTGATTATCCTTCTCTTTTTTTCGATCTGGTCATGGGCTATCATTCTGCATAAATTAAAGGTCTTGCGGAAAGCCAGGAAAGAGACCGATAAATTCTTAAAGATGTTTAAAGAAGGGAAGAATCTATCAGATATATATCTCTCTTTAAGCTCATTCAGTAACAGCCCTGTAGCTAAGGTCTTCATGTCAGGATATACCGAGCTTATTAAACGTCAAAAGATAAAGAACCCCAAGGCGATGTTAAAGGGGCAATCCCAGGGGAGTGAAAGGAACATACAGGTAAGGGATGTTAAGGCAATTGAGGCTCTTCTTAAGAGGTCTGTGTCTAAAGAAATAGCTTTATTAGAAAAGGCGCTAAATTTTCTTGCTACTACAGCAAGTACAACGCCATTTATTGGTCTGTTCGGGACTGTATGGGGTGTAATGAACTCCTTTAAGTCTATTGGTGTTATGGGGTCGGCAAGCATAGCAGGTGTGGCGCCGGGTATCTCCGAGGCATTGATTGCAACCGCTGCAGGTCTGGCTGTTGCAATCCCGGCTGTAATAGCCTATAATTATTTTGTTAGTAATATAAGGGCTATAGGAGCAAAGACAGATGACTTCTCTGCAGAGTTTATTTCAATTATAGAATGGGATTCTGTGTAAAGGATAATTTTACTTATGGCATTGATGGGGCGTAGAACAATCAGAGAGATGTCTGAGATTAATGTCATACCATTTGTGGATGTGATGTTGGTTCTCCTTGTGATATTCATGGTAACTGCCCCCCTTATGGAACATGGGATTGATGTCCAACTGCCACGTGAATCTGCAAAAGGCGTTAAACTAAATGAGGACACTCTGATTACCATCACTCAAGACCGGAAGATATATCTAGGTGGTAAACATATACCACTCAACAAACTGGAGGCAGAACTGAAAAGTCGCTATGAGGGGAGAACTGATAAGGAAATCTTCTTAAGAGCAGATAGGGAGATACCCTACGGGTTTGTTGTAAAGGCGATGGCAAGGATAAGAGGGGCAGGGATTGAGAGATTAGGGATGGTAACAGAGCCTGCGGAATAAGGTAAAAAATGAGAGGGAGAGGTCTCTTTAGATATAGTGATTCCCTAAATGATACAAAACAGATGGTTGTCATCTCATCTCTTCTTCATCTGACCATAATAGGCTTAATGATATTGCTGCCAACCTTGACATCATCCCGTAAAAAGATTATCTTTTCACCTGTCTATACTGTTGACCTTGTTGAACTGCCATTTGCAGGGCCTAAAAAGAAGATTATAACGCAGAAGACAGAGAAAAAAAGGCCAAAGGTTGAGGAGATCAAAAAAAAGCCTAAACTCAAATCAAAGCCAAAGAAGATTAAAAATATAGGCCGGTCTCTAAAGAAGAAAAAGACAAAGGTAAAAAAAATACCGGAATTGAAAAAAGGTGTAGCAGAGAGTAAATTACTTGCAGAGTTAAAGGCACTGGAAGATAAGTGGAACAGCGAAAAGGGTGTAAGGGAAGAAAAAAAAGTGGTCATGGAAAGTAGTATACTGGAGGAATTAAATGCCCTGGAAAAGAAGTGGGCAGAGGAAGAAAAGAGGAAAGAAAAGGTACCGGAGGAAACAGAGCCGGTGATTGCCAAAAAAGAGGAGCCAATAGCAGAGGGGGATAGTAGTCTGATATTTAAGGAGGATATGAATAGATTCCCCTATCCTGAGTATCTTTATATTATTGAAGCAAGGCTAAATGCAAATTGGAGGACACCGCTGCTATCTACCAAACTCGATCTTACAGATGAGGGGAAAAAGGTAATAGTTTCTTTTAAGATATTAAAAGATGGTAAGATTCAGGATCCTCTTATTAAGATTTCTTCCGGTAATATTGTACTGGATCAGCTCGCTATAAAGGCCTTAAATGATTCTGATCCCCTCCCGCCACTCCCTTCCAGATATAATAAACACGCACTCTCTCTTCTATTCGGTTTTGTGTATAGTGCCGAAAGGGTCTATCATTGAGGAAGATATTATGGTGGCAGGTTGGGGCGTTGATAGTCTTTATGTATACAGGCACAGCCTGGGCAGAGGACGATATCTATCTGGAAATATATAAAAGGATTGCCAGAAATATCAAGATTGCTATTCCTGATTTTACCATAGAAAAAAAAGATATAGATATAACAGATATATCTGAAAAGGCTGTCAGTATCCTGAGCAATGATCTGAGATATACCGGGATATTTAATATTGTGGAAGGGACCGGTGAGAGAGATAAGTATGGAACGATCGATTTTAAGGAATGGGGCATTCTTGGCGCGCAGGCCCTGGTCAAGGGAAAGTGTTATATTGACAAAAACAGACTATCTTTTAAACTCTGGCTTTACGATGTATCTGAGGAAAAGTATCTGTTTGGAAAAGAATATTCCGGAGATGTAAAGCAACTCCGTCTGATAATGCACAGGTCCGCTGATGATATAGTATATTATCTAACCGGGGAAAGAGGGGTAGCCGGGACAAAGATAGCATTTATCTCACCCTCGTCAGGTTATAAAGAGATATATATTATGGATTATGATGGATATAATCTAAAGAGATTGACTAATGATAGATCAATAGCGCTCTTCCCTGCATGGTCGCCGGATGGAAGAGATATTGCCTTTACATCATATCTGCATAAGAACCCTGATCTATATATAATGGACTCCAATGGGCTAAATAAGAGGATTGTATCAAAACTGGATGGGTTAAATGTTGCCCCTGCATGGTCGCCGGATGGTCAAAAGGTAGCCCTTGTTTTAAGTAAGGATGGTAATCCGGAGATATATATTATGGATATTGATGGAAAAGGGCTCAACAGGCTAACCAAACACAGAGGCATAGACACATCCCCTGCATGGTCACCGGATGGCAAAGAGATAGCCTTTACCTCGGATAGGGCAGGTAGCCCGCAGATATATATAATGGATGTGAGAGGAGAGAAGAAAGGATTAAGGAGGGTTACATATAGGGGAAATTATAATGATCTGTCTTCATGGTCACCGGATGGAAAGCTTATAGCTTATACCTCCCGACAGAATGGGCGTTTTGAGATATGCATGTTAGATGTCAAGAATAAAAGATCATATCAACTAACCAATGGTTATGGAAGCAAGGAAGGCCCAAGCTGGTCGCCTGATGGACGTCTCATTGCCTTCAGCTCCAAAGAAAAAGGGAAATCCAATATATATGTTATTAATGCAGATGGCACAGCTCAGAGGAGGCTAACTTTTTTGAAAGGGGGTGGATACAGTCCTTCCTGGTCTCCAAGATTGGAGAGATAGTATTTAATTAACCGGCATAAATCACTACTTGTGGTAATTATACCATAAAAGGTTCTACTGTTAAATAGTGCCTAAAGTGAACTAAAGTGCCTAAAGTGAGCTAAAGTTAATGGAATATGATCTTTTAACTTTAGCTCATTTTAGGCATTTTAGGCACTTTAGTTCACTTTATAAAGAGGAGATGATACTATGAATAAAATGTTGAGGTCGTTGTTAGTTGTAGGATTAAGTGTATCAATAGGTCTTATTATTATAGGAGGATGCACTAAAAATATAAGACCGACTGTAGAAAAAAGAGATAGAAAGCCTCCTGCAGAGGCAGTTAAAGAAGGTGAGACCGAAGGGAAGATTGCAGAAGAGGGGATTATATCAGAGAGGCCGATAGATGGAGGGGTTAAAAAGGCCCCGGAGGAGATAGAGTTTGCCTCTATTGATGTCTTGAGGGACATATATTTTGATTTTGATAAATCCAATATAAAACTGTCTGAGAGGGAGCTGCTAAACAAAAATGCAGAGTGGTTGAGAAATAATCCTAATGCCAGGGTTCAGATAGAGGGTCATTGTGATGAAAGGGGAACAAAGGAGTATAACATAGCACTTGCTGAGAGGAGGATTATCTCTGTAAGGAATTATCTCCTGTCTCTCGGTATAGCCCCGGATAGATTATTTACCATCAGCTATGGTGAAGAGAAACCAGTATGTAACGAACACGATGAAAGTTGCTGGTGGCAGAATAGAAGAGCACACTTTGTTATAGCAAAGTAGGGAAAGTTGTGATATATGTATAAAAGATTATTTGTTGTATTTTGTATATTTTTATTCTCTTCTTTGGTGATATCCACCTCGTGTTGGGGAAAGTGGCAGAATATCAATCCGGAAGAGTGGGAGATCATCAAGAAAAACCAGGCTGCCATAAAGGCGGATATAGAAGGATTAATGGATGATGTACAGAGGATTCACGGAAAAATCGAGGAATATGAGATCAATACTGCGCAGAGGCTGGAAGAGTTCAACCAAAAGATTTTTCAATACATAAAGACCCTTCAATCTAACCTGCTGGAGCAGGAGAAGAGAGAGGAAAAAGAAAGGGTCGCCAGAGGTCTCCTCAATAAAGAGTTTGAATCCATGAATAAGAAGATAGTGGAATTGACCGCTGTATATAAGAAGGGTATAGAGGAGGAAGGCAGGAGAGAAAAGAAAAAAAACAAGGGCCTTAATGAAAGCCTTAAATCTGTAAATGAAAAGATAGCAGCACTAGCTGCTATCTACAGGAAGAGTATAGAAGAGATAGCAAAGAGGGAAGAGACTAGGAGCAAGGGCTTTGAGAAGAAGATCGCATCTCTAAGCTGGAGGATTAAAAAATTATCTGATACCTATGAAAATATCAATAAGTTACTCAAGTCTATAGATAAAAGATTACAAGGTAAAAAATCTAACTCAAAGGCTAATGAAGCCAAGAAAGGCCCCAAGAAAAAATGAATCATGCCATATTGACTATATTATTATGTATGGCTAGTGTAATGGCTACTGCTCAACAGTCTTTTTGCAAGGATATCAAGGATATTGATGTGACAAAAAAGATATCCATTTTAGAAGATGCTGTCTCTGTTATCAAAAAAGAGATTTCAAGGGACCAAAAGATATCTTCCTGGGTATTAAGTCCTCTTGCATTAACACAAACCAGAGAACTGTTAAAAAAAGACCTGCCTGAAAAAGAGAAGATACTAAAAGATATTAAACAAGAATTTACAGAAGATATGGATACGGCAATCTCATTGATAAAAGATAGTATCAAAAAAGAAAAAAAGATTGTTAATGCAGTACCTATAGATACATTTTACCAGCAGATTGCAAAAAATACTATTAATGAAGGTATAGGCACAAAAAAGAAGATATTAGAGATACTTGAAGCCAAATCAAAGGAACTTAATCCATAGGTATCTTTATGAGAAACCAGAAAGAGACCACGTATATTGCCAATAAGGATGAACTTTGTTCCTACCTGTTGACCCTGCCTTACAATATATATGCTGTTACTGAAAAACAAGGAAGATATGTATTTGCAAATGTAGATAAAATCAGTGATCCTGGCGATAAGTATACACCAACACTTTTACCACCCAAGAAATATTTATATCCAAACAAAGAGACACTGTTTTGTTTTAAAAAGACAACAGAAGAGATTTCTGAAATTGAAGATAAAGAAGAGAGGATTCTTTTTGGTATAAGGCCATGCGATATAAATGCTGTAAACCTTATGGATAGAATATTTAGTGATGGTTACAAAGATAGCTATTATGCGAAGAGGAGAAAGAATACGATATTAATAGGGGTTGACTGCTGTTCCCCATGCGATGATCACTCATTTTGTTACAGTGTAGGACATCTTGAGGTAAAAGAGGGTTATGACCTGCTGCTTAAAGATATAGGAACAGCTTATTTTATCCTGATGGGGTCAGAGAGAGGAAAGGAATTAATGAACAAATTCACAAAATTCAGAGAAACAACCCCTCAGGATCTAGAGCAGATAAATGAGATCGAAAAGAAAAAAGAAAGTCTGTTTATAAATAAGTTTAAGACAAATGTTGATAATCTCTCCCTTGTCTTCAGATCATCTATGTCCTCACCTATATGGGAAGAGCTGGCAAAGAGGGATCTTGGGTGCGGGGCATGTAATGTTGATTGTCCAACATGTTACTGCTTTGATGTTCAGGACAGGCTTGAATTCAATGTAGAAGATGGCAGCAGGATAAGAAACTGGGATGGGTGTATGCTGCGGGATTTCACCCTTGTGGCAAGCGGTGAAGTATTTAGACCGGGTAAGGCTGACCGGTTGAAACACAGATTCAATAGAAAGTTTCATTATCTGATGAATACATATAAAAAATCCCATTGTGTTGGCTGTGGACGTTGTGCAAGGGACTGTCTTGCAGGGATAAGTCCTGTTGAGGTAGTGAATTCGTTGGTGGAGGGAATGAAAGTTGAAGCACCCCCACCCCTGCCCTCCCCCATCAAGGGGGAGGGAGTCAATTAGTCTGTTCCCTTTCCCCCTAGGGGAGAGCTAGGGTGAGGGGGTATTTTAGGTGAGGATCGATATAGAATATGAAAGATAACAACATCTTTCGCCCTCAAATGGCAGAGATTATCAATGTTGAGAGATTTACCGGGCTTGAGAAGAGATTTACTATCAAGTTGAAGGGAGATTCGTTAAGGTTTTCTCCCGGTCAATTTGTCATGGTATCTATCCTCGGAATAGGAGAGGCCCCTATCTCCATCAGCTCTTCTCCAACAAATGAAGGACAATTTGAGATTTGTGTCCGCAAAATAGGAAGTGTAACATCTTATCTTCATGACTTAGAAGTTGGAGCTACACTTGGCATAAGAGGACCTTATGGTAATGGTTTTCCGGTTGAAGAGGTACACGGAAAGAATCTTGTCTTTGTTGCAGGTGGCTTAGGAATAATTCCGCTCCGTTCATTTATTAAATATTCCCTTGAAAAGAGGGAGATATTTGGTGATATATCAATACTTTACGGTGCCAAAAATCCTGAAGAGATCCTCTTTGCAGATGAGCTTAAGGAATGGAGTAATAGAGAAGATATCAGTCTCCAGCTCACAGTTGATACACCTGATGAGACATGGAAAGGACACATAGGTGTAATAACCAGATTGATCTATTCTGCCGGGATTAAACCGGATAACACATACGCATTTATAGTAGGACCGCCTGTAATGTTTAAATATGTAATTATAGAGCTCAATGCTGAAGGTATTACAGATGACAGGATGTATCTCTCACTGGAAAGGCGTATGAAATGCGGGATTGGAAAATGCGGACACTGCCAGACAAATAATAAATATGTGTGCATGGATGGCCCTGTGTTTAGGTATTCACAGATGAAAAATCTGCCGGAGGCGTTATGAAGAAACCAACTGTAGCGTTTTTCGATTTTACCTGCTGCGAAGGGTGTCAGTTAGAGGTCTCCAATCTGGAAGATAAATTGATAGATCTCTTAAAACTGGTTGATATAGTTATGTTCAGAGAAGTAATGTCTGAAAAAAGTGATACCTATGATATCGCCTTTGTCGAAGGGAGTATCAGTAGAGAGATCGATATCCCGAGATTGGAAGGAATCAGAAAAAAGGCAAAGATACTTGTTGCCCTTGGATCATGTGCGGCCATAGGCGGTATTAACTGTATCAAGAACTTTAAGGACCTGGAAGATGTAAAAAAGATCGTTTATGGGAAAGATGCCGGACATTTTAATACTATCCTGGCCCAACCTATTGATGCTGTTGTAAAGGTTGAACATTATCTCTATGGTTGTCCTATGATTAAAGAGGAATTTGTAGATCTTGTCACATCATTAATTTCAGGAAAGAAACCGGTGGTACCAAATTATCCTGTCTGTGTCGAATGTAAGATACAGGAGAACATCTGTATGTTTCATAAAGGGGTCTATTGCCTTGGACCGATAACCAGGGCAGGTTGTAAGGCAATATGTACGACCTATGGGAATAGCTGTGAGGGATGCAGAGGACTGACAGATGATGTGAACATAAACTCTCAAACAGACATAATGAAAGAACATGGTTTAAGCCTGGATGAGGCCCTGAGCAAGTTTAAGTTGTATGGGGGATATTTGAGGTAGAAAATGCACAACATACATGAACACATAGAACATATCACAAGGGTAGAAGGTCACGGTAATTTGGTGATCAATATCCAGGATGGCAAGATTAAGGAACTGAGGCTGGATATCGTTGAGGCACCCCGCTTCTTTGAGGCAATGCTGGTAGGACGGTCTTATGAAGAGGCCGTGCATATTACATCAAGGATATGCGGTATATGTGCTGTGACACATACCACCGCATCACTAAAGGCCATAGAGTCTGCCTTTGGAATAGTACCTGATGAACAGACCGTCAAACTCAGGAAGTTAATGTTTAATGGTGAGATAATCCAGAGCCATATATTACATCTTTATATCTTAGCTGCCCCTGATTTTCTTGGAGTAAAGAGTGTATTTCCCCTGATTAAGACAAATGAGGATATAGTAAAAAGGGCATTTCGACTCAAAGGGCTTGCCAATGATCTCTGCATGATTATTGGAGGACGACATATCCATCCCTGTTCAATGGTAGTAAATGGTTTTACGAATTTACCAAAGAAAAAAGATCTTAGTCTGATTTTGGAGCGATTTAAAAATACCCGGCAGGATATCGAAGAAACCGTCTCACTCTTTAAAAATATAAGGTTACCTGATTTTAATAGAAAAACAGAATATCTATGTCTGGATACAGAACCACAATACACATTTTATGATGGCGCTATAAAATCATCATTTGATTGGACGATCGATACTAAACTCTACCGTGATGTGATTAAGGAGTTTGTAGTGAATAACTCAACAGCGAAATTTGCAAGGGCCTCCACTGATTCATACATGGTTGGCGCCCTGGCCAGGATAAATAACGGTTTTGACAAATTAAATAAGAGGGCAAAGGAGATTGCCTCTGAACTGGGATTTACCCCCCCATCTTTTAATCCCTTTATGAATAATATTGCTCAACTGATAGAGGTAGTACAATGCGTAGATGATACTATTGAACTAATAGAGGATGTACTGGGAGAAGAATTGAAGGCGAGGATACCTATAGATAAAGATGTGAGAATAAAAGAAGGGCTTGGTGTAGGTGCTGTTGAGGCGCCAAGGGGCACACTCTATCACGAGTATGAAATAGATGAGAAAGGGATAATAACAGGGGCTAATTGTATAATACCAACAGCCCAGAATCTGAATAATATACAACTTGATCTTCATGCCCTTGTACCAATGATTATTGATAAAAGTAAGGAGGAGATTATCCAGACCATTGAGATGCTTATAAGGGCCTATGATCCCTGCATCTCCTGTGCAACGCATATATTACGTGTAGAGTTTGAAGGTGAAAGGTGAAAGGTGAAAGGTGTAGGGTGTAGGGTGCAGGGTGAAAGGAGTGACGCCACTTGTGGCGTCAAAATGACAGCGCAAGCGCTGTTACTCCTAAATGATTATGGGTGGCATGGACAAACTTGTTTGTCCGTGCGAGAGGCTGAAAGGGTATTTTCAGATGAAAGTCACTAAAACAAAAATAATAGGTATAGGAAATATCCTTATGGCAGATGATGGAGTGGGTGTATATGCAGCAGAGGAGTTAAATAAAAAGATCGATAAGAAAGATATAGAGGTAATAGATGGCGGTACCGGCGGTTATAGCCTGTTAAGTATTTTTGAAGACAGCAAAAAGGTTATATTTATAGATGCAGTGGATATGAGGTTGCCTCCGGGAACAATAAAGCGGTTCCTGCCAGAGCAATTAAAGGCTGTTATATCTGACAATAAGAGGTATTCACTTCATAAAACAGATGTTACAGAGGTAATCAGAATGGCATCACTCTTTGATATGATTCATCAATTTGTAATATTCGGTGTTCAGCCAAAGACTATCAGAGAAGAAATAGGGCTTTCTGAAGAAATCAAGAAAAAGATGCCAGAGTTAATTGACCTTGTTATCGATGAAACGACCAGTCAGCACAAAGGGGATGAAAATTGAATCACCCCCACCCCTACCCTCCCCCATCAAGGGGGAGGGAGTTAATTATTCAGTCCCCTCTCCCCCTCGGGGAGAGGGGTAGGGTGAGGGGGAGATTCTTAAAGTAACAAGGAGTAATAAAATGTCTTCAAAAAAGATACTTATAATAGACGATGATCCGGATTTTGTGACAGCAATGCAGATACCCCTTGAATCAAATTCTTACTCAGTGGTTTCAGCAGATAGTGGTAAAAAGGGTCTCCAAATGACAAAAAAGGAGAACCCTGATCTCATAATACTCGATATCATGATGGAGAAAGATACGGCAGGTTTTCATGTGGCCTACACATTGAGAAGTGATGACCCCTCTTCAGAGTACAGGGAGTATAAAGATATCCCGATAATAGTAATAACATCCATTCATCAGGTCAAGCAATTCACATTTTCTCTTGATACTGATGCAGAGTTCCTTCCTGTTGATGAATTTTTAGAAAAACCCTTAAACCCTGATGAATTGCTTGAAAAGGTGAAACGTTTAATTGGATAATGGATATAAAGAACCAATTTTCGTACAGGGCAGGTACCACTCCTCTTCAAAAGGAACTGGTAAGGGATATATCCTGGTTTATAATCCTCAGATGGCATGCAGCTCTGGGTATAATGATAATACCATGGCTGGCAAACTCGATTTTAGGTTTGCATATTCAGCTTAATATATTTATATTTTTAGGTATTATCGTATTAATTATTAACACCTGTTATTTGTATTATGTGAGGTTATTAAAAAATAGACATCTAACAGATATGGTCTATTTTTACAGGATTGCTGATCTGCAATCTAATCTTGATATCATCATCCTGACTATTTTAATACATTATTCCGGGGGGATTGAAAGTCCATTGGCATTCTATTATGTGTTCCATGTCATAATTTCTGCTATTATTACACCAAAAAGGTTGTGTTATATCCATGCAACATTTGCATCTCTATTATTTTCATCCCTTGTACTTCTGGAATATCTTGGAATTATTCCGCATGTCTCTATTTCAGGGCTTTTGCCTTTCAAACTTCATGATAAAGGGGCCTATATCTTTGGGGGCCTGTTCTTTTTTGTCTCTACCCTTTATATAACCTCCTATCTTGCCACTACAATTTCATCAAGACTTAAGGCATCATATATAGAACTGCAAAATGCAGATAGGGAAAAGACGCAATTTACCCTGAAAATTACTCATGAATTGAGATCGCCTCTGGGGGCTGTCCATAGTCTGGTAAGGGTTATAATAGATGGATATACCGGGGAATTACCACAAAAGGTCAGGGAACTGTTAGAACGTGTTGAAAAGAGGATTTCCTTCTTACTCAACATGGTGAATAAGCTTCTATATCTGTTTGCTGCAGGAAAGATAAAGCTGGAAGAGGCTACAGATATCGACATCAATCTCTTTTTAGACAGAATAATCAAATCTTATGAATCCCGCATAAAGGAGGCACAGATCAAATTGACCTTAGAAAAGGGTAAAAGGCTTCCTTTGCTCAGGGCAAGAGAGGAGGATATGGAGCTGATATTTTCTAATCTGATTGATAATGCTGTGAAATATACCCCTGAGAAAGGCGAGATATTTATAAAAACCATGAATTTGCCTGATAATAATAAACGTCTGAAGGTATTAGTAAGGGATTCTGGTGTAGGGATCAAAAAAGAGGATATGGAAAATATATTTAAAGAGTTTTTCAGGACAGGAGATGCCAAAGAGATAGCAAAAGAAGGGACAGGACTCGGTTTGTCGATTGTAAAAAAAATAGTTGAACAATATGGCGGAAACATATATGTTGAAAGTGAATACGGAAAAGGTACCACCTTTAATCTGGAACTGCGATAATAGGTCAGGGATTATAGCCACAGAGAACACAGAGGGCACAGAGAAAATAAAAAGTAAACTCTGTGTTCTCTGTGGAAAATTTTAATATGTGAACTATTACAAGTTACAGTATGGAGAAAAAGATGTTAGAGAAGCTGTTTTATCCTAAATCTGTCGCTGTTATTGGCGCATCACAGAATCCTGAGAAGGTAGGGTATGCGATTCTAAATAATCTCATCAGGCACAATTTTCAGGGGATTATATATCCTGTAAATCCAAAAGGCGATTCTATACTTGGTCTTAAGACATACCCTGATATCAACAAAATTCCTGAGCCGGTAGATATGGCAATATTTGCAGTACCGCCTGCTGCTATTATCCGGATCATCAGGGAATCTATACATAATATCGGCTCGGCGATTGTAATAAGCGCCGGATTTAAGGAGAGTGGCAGTAAAGGGGTTGAGTTTGAAAAAGAGCTTAAGTCCTTAGCAGAAGAGACGGCGATACCTATACTTGGTCCCAACTGTGTAGGCCTGATCAATACAGATTCAAACCTCAATGCCTCATTTGCTGTGGGAATGCCTGCAAAAGGGAATATCTCCTTCTTTTCTCAATCAGGCGCCTTGTGTACAGCAATACTGGATTGGGCAATCAAGGAGGGGATAGGCTTTTCAAAGTTCATAAGCCTCGGCAACAAAATGGATCTGACCGAGATCGAGATGCTTAAGTATCTGAAAGACGATCCCAATACAAGGGTAATACTCGGTTACCTGGAGGGCGTCACCCATGGCGAAGAATTTATTAAGGTTGCCAAAGAAGTCACACAGGTAAAGCCTGTGATTATCACAAAATCAGGGAGGACAGGGGCTGGAGCCAGGGCTGCCTCATCTCATACAGGTACCCTGGCCGGTTCCGAGCATGCATACAATACAGCCTTTAATCAGGCTGGTATTATAAGGGCTGAAAGCATGGAGGCATTGTTTGATTTTGCCCTGGCCTTTGCCTATCAGCCTGTCCCGTCAGGGGCAAATTTAGCTGTTGTAACCAACGCAGGTGGACCAGGTATTATTGCTGCTGATTCTATAGAGCGGTCCGGGGTAAAGATGGCCCAATTTTCAAGGGAAACAATTGAATCTTTGAAGGTGTTTCTACCTCCAACAGCAGCATTACTAAATCCTGTTGACATTATAGGGGATGCAAGGGAAGATAGATATAGAAATGCAATAGAGACTGTTGCCAAAGATAAAGGCGTAGATGCCATACTTGTGCTCCTGACCCCTCAAGCCATGAGTAATATCGATTCAATAGCCGGGGTAATAAGTGATGTATACAGAAAAATTGACAAACCGATATTTACCTCCTTTATGGGTGGGGCTATGGTCGAGTCGGGCAGGAGGATACTAAACAAAGGGGGGATTCCAAACTACGATTATCCTGAAAGGGCGGTTAAGGCAGTAGAGGCAATGCTTAAGTATAACGCCTTAAAACAAACCGGAAAAGAAGCCAGAGGTATTAAATACCCTGTAAATAAAGAAAAGGTAAGATTAATTATAGATACCTGCAGAGAAAAAGGAGAGGTGAATATTCCCGAATCTATGGCAATAGAGATCTTAGAGGCCTATGGTTTTAGGTTTCCAAAGAGGGCACTGGCCACATCAGCTTATGATGCAGCATATATTGCAAATAAACTTGGGTTCCCTGTAGTTATGAAGATCGCATCGCCTGACATACTTCATAAGTCTGATGTTGGCGGAGTTATTGTTGATATAAACGATAAACAGGATGTAATAAAATATTATTATGATATCCTGTCAAGGGTAAAGAGATCTGTCCCTTTTGCCTCAATACATGGGGTTGCCATCCAGCATATGATTAAGGGTGGAAAGGAAATAATTGTAGGCGTGTCAAGGGACCCTCAATTCGGACCTTTGATAATGTTTGGTCTTGGAGGGGTATATGTGGAAGTATTAAAGGACGTCTCTTTCAGGATAGCGCCTTTAAACCGTACAGAGGCAGAGCATATGGTAAGGGAGATTCAAATGTATCCTCTCCTTAGAGGGGTCCGTGGAGAATTGCCCTCAGATTTTGAATCTATATACGATTCCATTATTAGAATGGGACAACTTGCATCTGATTTTCCTGAGATAGTCGAGTGCGATATTAACCCTATGAAGGTCTTTGATTCAAAGAAGAGTGGCTGTGTAGCCCTTGATGCCAGGATCACAATCAGTCATAAGTAATAGGTGAAAGGTGAAAGGTTAAAAAAGAATAGAAATAAAAGACCTTACACCTTAGACCATTCACCATTTACCATTCACCTTTTGAGGGTGAGGGAGGATTGTAAAGATGAAGACATTATTTGTATGTTCTTTAAGTAAATTCTCAGGCAAAAATGTAATCTCAATCGGTTTGGCTAAGATGTTTACAAAAATTGGAGTAAAAGTTGGATATTTCAGACCGATAGGGGCATTCCCTATAGAATACCAGGGGATGTTAACCGATGAAGATGCCATCTTTTTCAGAAAGGTCTTAAACCTGGAGGATGATCTAAGAGATATCTGTCCTGTGGTTATAAATTCAGAGTTAATTGATAAGGCATTTGCCCAAAAAGGAGATAATATCTTTGAAAAGATTAAAGAGGCATATAAAAACCTTACCAGTGTAGATAGGGATATCTTGATCATAAGCGGTATAGGAAACATATATGGGGGAGACTTTCTTGGTCTAAACGAAGATAATCTGATAACCGGGTTTCAGGGGATTGTATTAGCAGTTGAGCAATATAAATCATGTGAGTATGAAACAGTGGATGCCCTTTTAAATGCAAAAAATAGATTGGGAGATAGGCTTATTGGTGTTGTTATTAACATGATACCCGAGGCAAGGGAAAGATATTTTAAAGAAACCATCATACCCTTTTTAAAAAACAGGGGTATAGAGACTGTCGGGCTTATTCCTTACGATTCTTCGCTAGCTGCTGTCTCTGTAAAAGAGGTTGCAGACATCTTAAATGCAAAGATAATATCTTCAGAAGATAGAATGGATAGAATGGTGGAAAGATTATCAATAGGGGCAATGAATGTAGAAAGCGCCCTAAAATATTTCAGGCGGACACCGAACAAGGCGGTCATTACAGGAGGAGACAGGTCAGATATCATACTCGCTGCATTAGAAACCCCCACAGAGTGCCTGATACTTACCGGCAGCCTCTATCCTGAGCACACTATAATTACCCGGGCCGACGAATTGGGTATCCCTATATTATTAGTGGAATCTGATACCCTGACCACTGTAGATAAGGTCGAAACATTGTTCGGGCACCTGGACTTCCGCAGTGAAAGTAAGATAGATAAGGCTTATGAGACAGTCAATAATAATATAGATATTAAAAGATTATCGGAATTGATAGGGATATCTACTTAATTTCTCATCAATTATTTTATCATAGTAATAAAAACAAATTTTCGGAATCTATTAATATAAAGATGGGCTGGTTTCCAGCTCATACATGCTCTATGTTGGGAGCATTGCTCTCATTGTTACAGGACAATTTAAATACTATCGGAATTGATCCTGAAAAATCTGAAAATATTTTGGAACGAAACGATTTTTTGGCATTTTTCGGGCACCGGAAATTAACTGATTTCTATAATACAACTATATCATACCAGGTATTAAATCCCGAAGATGACAGATATTTTAATAATTATGTTTTTAGGAAATTCCTGAGTAAACCGGATTTGCCTAATATGACAAACACATTGAAAAAAAAACTGACAGAGTCAATTTATGAAATATTTATAAATGCCAAAATGCACAGCGGCACAGATAGAATCTTTACCTGCGGACAGTTTTATCCGGCAAAGAAAAAAATCGCATAGAAAAGGAAGCTGTCTATGTATGATAAACAGGTCGTTTCGGATATCTTAAAGCAGATACACGAAGCAATCCAGAGAATTATCAGGTGAAGCAATAGTGGAAATACAATATTCAGAGAAAGCTGTCAAGCAATTAAAGAAAATTCACAGAGGCGACAAGAAGAGTGCGGCGATGATACTGAAGACAATAGAGACGTATGCTGCCAACCCTGCCGGAAAATTTGATGTAAAGGTGTTAAAAGGAAAATACGGTGATCTCAAAAGACTCCGTGCTGGCAATTACAGAGTTATTTTTGACGATGAAGAGAGTGTTATATTAATTTATGAGAGTAAAGCACAGACAGGAGGCTTATCATGATTAAGACACAAATTGTTAAAGAGGACAACAAGCCGATTGCCGTAGTTCTTGACTACAATGAATACAAGAGACTGAAGGAGATCGAACAGGACAAGATTGACTATGATTCAGCCATGGATGTAAAGAAAAAAAATAAAAAATGGACATCGCATAACAAGCTCAAGAAAGAACTCGGATTATAACTCATGGATGTTTTCGGATCGGTTGCCGGAGACCAGGTCACAATAAAGGCAATAGAGGCATCGGCATGAAAGAAAATGAAATAGTTGAAACTGTACTCAAGCATTATCCTGAAGTGCAGGCTGTTT
>QIDP01000193.1 GCA_003229375.1 Nitrospirota bacterium | reverse complement strand
CGATACTATCGATGGTGGGCAGATTACCAAGAAACTCTAAGGCTTCTCGGTGAAATCACGGCTGGCCTAAATTTAGTGTCTGAATCACAAATACAAACTCATATCAACCTCCTCTTGCAAAAAAGGAAAGGAAAATGATATGGTAAATATGTAACTATTTAGCCAAATAAAGTTTTTTTGTAATAGTTAGGTATGATAATGAATAGAAAGTTTTAAATCAAAATGCAAAAATCAAAATGACAAATCAAAAATCCAAATGTATTGAAATACCGTTATACATCGTGCCTTATGGTAAATGCGTAAAATTTTTTAAATACGTAATACGTATAATGCATCACACAGACGAATCATGTTTTTTAAATCTTTACATTTTGATCTGTCATTTTGATTTTTTATCTTTGATTTTTGATTTCAATAAATCACAAGAGGATAGATTTTTATGAGAAAAATAAAGATATACGATACAACCTTGAGAGATGGTTGTCAGGCAGAAGATATCTCTTTTTCGGTTGAAGACAAGATAAGGATCGCCCATAAGTTAGACGAACTTGGTATCCACTATATCGAGGGTGGCTGGCCCGGCTCTAATCCAAAGGATATATCCTTTTTTAAAGAAGTAACAAAATCCCCCCTTTTTATTAGGGCAAAGGTAGTGGCATTCGGCAGTACCAGGAAGTCCGGAAACCCTGTTAGAGATGACCCGAATATCAGGGCAATCCTGGAGTCAAAGGTTGAGGTCGCTACTATCTTTGGTAAGACATGGGATCTCCATGTAAGAGATGCCTTAAAGATCAGTATGGAGGAGAATCTGGAATTGATCTATGATTCCCTTGCATATCTAAAATCAAATCTATCCGAGGTGATCTTTGATGCTGAACACTTCTTTGATGGATTCAAGAGAAATCCGGAATACGCCGTGAAGACCCTGAAAAAGGCAGAGGATGCAGGAGCAGACTGGATAGTTCTGTGTGATACAAATGGCGGGACAATGCCTCATGAAATGGTGTCTATCTTTGAAAAGGTCAAAAAAGAGATTAAGACCCCACTGGGTATCCATACCCACAATGATGCAGAGATGGCAGTGGCTAACACCATTATGGCTGTGATATCAGGTGCAGAACAAGTACATGGAACCATTAATGGATATGGGGAGAGATGTGGTAATGCAAATCTATGTTCTGTCATACCAAACATCAAACTGAAATTGGGATTGAACTGCATTACAGATCAGCAGATGGGCAAATTAAGGGAGGCGTCGTGCTTTGTAAATGAACTTGCGAATCTGAAACACTGGAGGCATCAACCATATGTTGGTGAGAGCGCCTTTGCCCACAAGGGTGGTATACATGTCGATGCTGTTCGGAAGAATCCTGAGACCTATGAACACATAAGGCCTGAATTAATAGGAAACCGGCAAAGGATTCTGGTATCCGATCTGTCCGGTAAGAGTAATATCCTCTATAAGGCAGAGGAGTATGGTATAGACCTGGGGAGCAAAGATACTGCCACCCGACGGATAGTGGAGCTGCTTAAAGATCTGGAAAATGATGGCTTTCAATTTGAAGGCGCTGAGGGTTCATTTGAACTCCTTATGAAGGAGGCAGTGGGAAAGAGAAAGAAATTCTTTGACCTTCAGGGATTCAGGGTAATAGTAGAGAAAAGAAGGGAGGATGAGGAACCGATTTCCGAGGCAACAATAAAGATACTTGTGGGGAATGAATTAGAGATAACTGCAGCAGAGGGGAATGGTCCTGTAAATGCCCTGGATAATGCCCTGAGAAAGGCATTAGAGAAGTTCTATCCCGCGCTCAGGGATGTAAGCCTTGTGGATTTTAAGGTACGGATATTGGATGAACGAAAGGGAACAGAGGCAAAGACACGTGTCCTCATAGAATCCGGTGATAAGGAACAAAGATGGGGCACAGTGGGTGTTTCACAAAATATTATCCAGGCAAGCTGGCAGGCGCTCGTTGATAGCATTGAATTCAAATTGAACAGAGATATTGAATAATATAGAACCACCCCTTTATTAAAGGGGGGAAGGAGGGATTATATTTGCATTCCCCTTTGTGCCGACAAGTCGGCATGAGGGTTTCATAATTCTTGATTACCGGCCATAATTACCCCTTTTTCCTCATTAACAAATGTCAGTACCACTCCGCCCCCAATAAAGAAGATCACCATGGCAATAATGCCTAATCGGCTTGAACCTGTGATTTGCCCGACTATCCCGAATAGCATCGGTCCGATAATTCCGGAGAACTTAGAACTGACGTCATAAAAACCAAAGAATTCAGCAGATCGATCCCCTGGAATCAATCTTCCGTAAAGAGAACGGCTCAAGGCCTGGGTTCCACCCTGAACAAGACCGACCAGTATAGCCAATATCCAGAAATGAAGGGGGTCATATATAAAATAACCTCCAATAGATATTCCTGTATATACAACTAATCCTGCTAAGATGGAGAGCTTTGCTCCAACGAGTTTTGCTAATTTTCCGAATAATATCGAAAACGGCACCCCAATAAATTGTACAGCCAGGATTGCTCCAATCAGATGTCCGTGGGCTATGCCTATCTCGGTGCCAAATATGACCGCCATGATTATAATTGTTCCGATCCCATCATTGTAAATCCAGAATGCTATTAGAAACTTAAATGTCTCTTTGTATCTTCGGACCTCATGAAATGTCTTCCGTAATCTCTGAAAGCAGGCCCTCAGCCGATTTTTGCTCTCTCCTGTAAAAGGAACGGCTTTTGGTTCTTTCACATTCTTAAAGATTGGAATGGAAAAGACCCCCCACCATATCGCTACTGATAAGAATGAAAGACGGGCGCCCCACCGGGAATCAGGAATATGAAAAAATGATGGTCTTGATATCATAGCCAGATTTATTAATAATAACAGTCCCCCGCCCAGGTATCCTAATGCATAACCCATTGTAGATACCTGATCTATCTTGTCTCTGCCAGCCACATGGGGTAATAAAGAATCATAAAAGATATTTGCCCCTGCAAAACCCAGTCTGGCCATGATAAAGAGGATTGAGGCCATTAACCAATCACCGGTGCTTATTAAGACCATCAATCCGGTAAAGACAATACCCACCGAGGCAAAGGCACCTAAAAACCTCTTTCTTGTCCCGCTGTGATCTGCTATTGCTCCCAGGATAGGTGCAGATACGGCAATAATCAACATCCCGATAGTATTTGTATAACCCCAGTAACTGGTTGCCTGTGTCTTTGTCAAACCAACAGCCGCTACCGAGCTGTAAAATACAGGTAGAACCGCGGCCATTATTGTCGTGGCAAACGCTGAATTGGCCCAATCATACATGCACCAGCTTAAAATAGTTTTTTTACTTTTCGCTGCTCTCATTCCACACAACTCCCTGAAAGGCCTAAGATATATAAGATATAGGTGATAGGTAAAGTATCAGGGAAGACGATCTTTGTCAATCTGTTCAATCCGTCAATTTCCTTGACAATAAAAGGTTTAAAGAGCATCTTGGCGAAATCTCACAAGAGAATAAGAAATTATTGCTAAAAAATTTAAGAATTCTTGTTCTTGAATAAGTTGCAATAATAAACTATCCATGATATCTTTATGGCTAAGATATGTTTTTGGGGTAGTTAGTATAACTTTTTGATTTTGTTGACGAAACAATCAAGGGAGAAGGTATAAAATGTGTGGAATCAGCGGGGTTGTGGGTTTCGAGAATATTTCCAAATCCCTGTTAGATAGCATCAGAAATCTGGAATATCGCGGTTACGACTCCTGTGGTGTTGCTATATTAGATGAGGATTGTATTGCTATCAAGAAGAATATAGGTCAGGTTGATGAGGTGGACGAAAAGGAGAGGTTAACAGCCTTAGAGGGGAGAGCGGGTATTGCACATACGAGATGGGCAACCCATGGGGGGGTGACTAAGGAAAATGCCCATCCGCATCTAAGTTGCAGAGGGGACTTTGCGGTTGTCCATAACGGAATAATCTCTAACTATCACATCCTGAAGGCAGGGCTGAAGAGAGAGGGACATCGATTCCTTTCAGATACAGATACAGAGGTTATAGCACATCTCATGGAAAAGTATTATTTATCCACAGGTGATGTTGAAGATGCATTTATAAAATCTATAAATATGTTAGAGGGGACATATGCTATTGCTATGATCTCTATATACGAACCTGAGAAGATCTTCTGTGCCAAGAATGAGAGCCCGCTCATATTAGGAATAGGTAATGATGTCAATTATATTGGATCTGATTTTAATGCCTTTATAGATTATACAAAAAATACGGTAGTATTGGATGATGGAGAATATGCAATCATATCCAAGGAAAACTATATTGTCAAGGATAATGTCAGGGGTGAAAGAGTCGATAAAGAGATAACAAAGATTGAGTGGGATGCAGAAATGGCTAAAAAAGGGGGGTATCCGCACTATATGCTCAAAGAGATATACGAACAGCCCCAATCAATAATCAATGCCATGAATGTGGACAGAAAGGTCATCAAAAAGGTAGCATCCATGATAATGAATAGTGAGCGAACCTATCTCCTCGGTGTAGGTACAACTTACTATGTATCCCTGTTAGGGGAGTACTATTTTTCATCCTATGCAGGGAGTCATTTGTCTGCTATAAGTTCTGATGAATTCAAAAATCTGGCAGAGGTGACAGATAAGACACTGGTAATAGCCGTTTCCCAGTCAGGCGAGACATATGATACCTTAAACTCCTTGAAATATGCCAGGGCAAACAGGGCAAAGACAGTAGCCATTGTAAATGTTATAGGTTCATCAATGGCACGTATGGTTGATCTGTCTATTATGCAGGGGTCAGGACCGGAGATATGTGTAATCAGTACAAAGGCAGCCATCTCCCAGATGATTATCCTGGTCAGCATTGCCCTGGAGCTAGGATGTATGAGAAAAAAGATAACAGTGAAAGAGAAGAGAAGATTAGAGAAGGAGTTAATGAAGCTCCCTGCTATTATTCAAGATATATTAAATGAGAAATCTGGCTTTGTCAACAACGCTGCACAGAGGCATTCAGGGATAAAGAACTGGCTCTACCTCGGCCGTGGTGTTTACTACCCTATAGCCTTGGAATCTGCCCTCAAGATGAAGGAGGTTGCTTATATACATGCAGAGGGTATGCCGGGAGGATTCCTAAAACATGGGACCATTGCACTGATAGATGAGGACTTTTATACAGTGGGATTTATCCCCCCAAGGGAGGAAAGGGAGCTTTATTCCCTTATCATGGGCAGTATCGAGGAGGTCAAGGCAAGGAATGGTTTTGTAATGGGATTTCATTTTGGTGATAAGGAAAAGGATTATAAACTATTTGATGAGGAGATTATCCTCCCCAGGGTGGATAAGGTGATTGCCCCTTTTTTGCAATTGATCATAGGTCAGCTCCTTGCCTATTTTGCAGCCATCTCTCTTAAGAGAAACATAGACAGACCCAGATCATTGGCAAAATCTGTTACTGTAGCTTAAAATTTGGGGAACTGTGAACGGTTACTTTTAACTTATTGATTCCTCTCCTTCTGTCATATGTCTAATTCTCCTTTCTGCTCTCTTTTGTCTGGTGATATCCTTACTTATACCTACTGTACCAATAACATTTCCTTGATTGTCCTTTAGTTGAGATAGGGTGAGGGTTATATCTATTGTCCTTCCATCTTTTGTCTTAAGTGTGGTTTCATAGTTGGATACCCCCCCCTTGCTATTGACCTCCTTCATTAACCTCCGTCTTACCTCTCTGTCAGGATAAAAATTCTCCACAGACCTTCCAATAACCTCTTCCCTTTTATAGCCTAACATCCTCTCTGCTCCCTTATTGTATTCTATTATTTTTGTATCCAGATCGGTTGTAATTATCATATCAGGTGAGTTCTCAAGTATGTTGCTCAGATAATCCTTTGTCTCCTGCAACTCTCTCAGATAGCTCTCCTTTTCCTCGGTGCGTCTCTCTAAACTCTCTGCCATCTGATTAAAGGCGATAGCAAGGTCTTCAAGTTCATCCGATGTCTTTATATCTACCCGTTGTTTAAGATCTCCCCCTGCCATCCTGCGGGTACTCGTGGTTAGAAGTGTAAGTGCCTTTGTAACCTTCCAGGACAGGAAAGATATAACCCCTGCACCAATAGCAACAGAGATAAGGACCATGGTTATACCGGCATTTCTGCTCTGTAATATCTTTCTTCTCATCTCGCGGGTAGAGATACCTATCCTTATTAACCCTATCTTTTTGTTGTCTTTAAAGATAGGGACAGTGACATCGAACATTAAGGGTATTTCCTGTAGAAATTCAATAAAATGACCTGATCTCTGGAGAAGCTCCTCTGCTGTTTGATTTGCCATGGCGCTGATCTCATCTGTCAGAATAGTCCCGACTTGAGCGCTGTCAGTGCTTACTATGACCCTGTTGTCAGCATCCTGGACCATAAGGTATGAGATATGTTCATGACTCGCCTTCTCTGCATATTTATTGATGGTGTCTATATCTTGTTTCAGAAGCGCATCGCTAACAAGGATAGCAAACATCCTTGCTAATCGTAAAGAGGTGTGCTCCATTTCTTTTGTTAACAATTGACGTTCGGACTGGATATTTATATGACCGATAACTGCCATCATGACCGCAAAGGTAAGCCCTATGAATAAGCTCAGTTTCAGATTCAGACTCATCTTCGGCATTATAGCTCCTCCAGGTTATCGTGAAGGATAGCTTCTCTAATCCTTGCTATGATCTTATTATAAAAATGTATATTATGAATGGTATTTAGTCTCAGTGCCAGTATCTCTTCAGCGATAAAGAGGTGGCGGAGATAGGCACGCGAATAGTTTTTACAGGTATAGCAATGGCATTTAAGGTCTATGGGCCTTTCATCCTTTAAGTATCGGGCATTCTTTATAAGAACCTTCCCGTTACTGGTAAAGAGACACCCATTACGTGCATTACGTGTAGGCATCACGCAGTCAAACATATCTATGCCCATCATGATACCGCGTATCAGGTCTTCAGGTGTGCCTACACCCATGAGGTACCTTGGCTTATCTTCCGGGAGGAAGGGGGTTGTATGCTCTATTACATCAAACATTATCTCCTTTGGCTCACCAACGCTTAATCCTCCAAGGGCATAACCATCGAACCCTATATCTAATATATCCATAGTGCTCTTCTCCCGCAAGTCCTTATACATCCCTCCCTGGACAATCCCGAAGAGGGCCTGATCTCCTCTCTTGTGTGCCTTCCTGCATCTTAATGCCCAATGTGTTGTCATTTTCATAGAGGTAAGTGTATGTTCATATGTTGCAGGATATGGTACAGGTTCGTCAAAGGTCATGATTATGTCTCCACCTAATGCCTCCTGGATCTCTATTGATTTTTCTGGTGTCATGAGGTGTCTTGATCCATTGAGGTGTGACTGAAAGGTCACCCCCTCTTCTGTGACCTTAGGGCTTGCGAAAGAAGAAGTTGGCTGTCTTCGCAAGCCCTTGGCAAGTTCATTCATGCTGAATATCTGAAAACCGCCACTATCTGTCAGGATCGGTCTGTCCCAGTGCATGAATCTATGCAGACCACCCATATCCTGTATGATTTTGTGTCCCGGTCTCAGATAGAGATGATAGGTATTACTTAGAATAATTTCGGCGTCGTTCTCCTTGAGGTCTTCCGGGGAGAGTGTCTTTACTGTTGCCTGCGTCCCAACCGGCATAAAAACAGGAGTGTGTATCTTGCCATGAGGGGTCTTTAATATCCCTAAGCGGGCGTTCGTATTTCTTTCCTTGTGTATAATTTCAAATTCAAAGGACATTGGCTCCAGTTTACTACATAAATTGTAAGCGTTCACAGAACACTGAAATTTACTCTACTCTCCCCTTTCTTACATACACACGGGGGACTCGCTTCCCTATCATACAATAGATTTCATAGGAGATTGTCCCCATAAGCCCGGCAATCTCTTCGGCAGTGATCTCCTCTTCCCCTCCTTTTCCCAGCAATATAACCTCATCTCCTACCTTAACATCCGGTACATCTGTTACATCGATCATGCACATATCCATACAGATCCTTCCCACCTGGGGAACCCTTTTCCCCTTTACAATGACCTTTGCCCGATTGGAGAGGAATCGACTATATCCATCTGCATATCCTACCGGTATGGTTGCTATGATACTGTCTCTGGGCGCAAAGTATGTCCTCCCATAGCTCAAGCTCTTACCCCTCGGGGTATTTTTGAGCTGGGCTATACGTGTCTTCCATGTCATCAGCGGTTTAAGGTCGAGATCACCTTTTAGATCATATGAAGGGAGGGAGCCATACAGGATGATCCCCGGCCTTACCATATTAAAGTTAAAATGAGAAGCCTGATAGTTGATGATTGCTGCACTGTTGAAGCAGTGCAGCAGCGGGATATGAAACCCCTCTCCGGAAAGCCTGTTGACTATTTCCTTAAAGATAGATATCTGATGATCTGTAAATCTGCTATCCTTTTCATAGGCAACAGCGAAATGAGTAAGTATTCCTTGTATAGATATATTTTTGAGTTCTGCTACCTTTCTAAGAAAGGGGACTACCTCATCAGGGATGATACCTATTCTTCCCATCCCTGTATCGATCTTGATATGTATACTGACATCCTTTCCCTTTTTCTCTGCGGTATTAGAAAGCGCCTCTACGATCCGGTATGAGTAGATCACAACAGATAAGTTGTGGGAGATTACCCTGTCCACCTCATCCTCGAAGATTCCGACCATTACTAATATAGGTGAAGAAATGCCATTTTCGCGTAGCTTTATCCCTTCTTCTACATTCCCCACTCCGATCATGGCAGCCCCATTTTTCAGTGCTTCTTCTGCAAGCCTGACAAGACCATGTCCATACGCATCGGCCTTGAGCATCGCCAGTATCCCTGTCTCATTCCCTACCTTTGAACGTATTTGCAACATATTGTGGGAAAATGCATCTATATCTATCTCAACATAAGTAGGATGATGATTCATCATGTATTTCAGCAACCGCAGTACCGCGACACTTCGTTTCAGTTTCCTTTGCGTGATTTATTACGTAAAGGTTTCCTCATTCAAGGGGGAAAGGTTTTCGAATTTGGCGTATTCCTTCAAAAAGGTTAACTTGATTGTCCCTGTTGGCCCATTTCTCTGTTTTCCTATTATCACCTCTGCTATTCCCTTGTTTTCCGTATTCTCTTCATATGCCTCCTCCCGGTATAAGAAGAGGACAAGATCGCTATCCTGCTCTATAGCTCCGGATTCCCTCAGATCCGACAACTGAGGTTTTTTATGGGTCCTTTGTTCAACCGCCCTGCTTAATTGAGAGAGTGCAATCACAGGCAGATTCAATTCCTTTGCCAGAGCCTTGAGTGATTGTGTGATCTCTGAAATCTCTAATTGTCTGCTCTCTGCCCTGCTCCTTCCCTTCATCAATTGAAGGTAGTCGACGATGACCAAACCGATTTTATGTTCTGCCTGTAATCTGCGTGCCCTTGCCCTTATATCCAGGCTTGATAGAGCAGCGGTATCGTCGATAAAGATGGGTGATTCCGCCAATCTGCCTGCCGCAGTGGTGAGGTCAGGCCAGTCAGTTTTAGAGAGATAACCTGTGCGCAATTTTCTTGAGTTTTTCTTTGCCTCAGCGCACAGCATACGTATTCCAATCTGTTCGCTCGACATTTCAAGACTGAATATTGCTACAGGTATATGCGATTCCACGGCTGCATTCCTTGCAATGTTGAGTGCAAGAGCGGTCTTCCCCATACTTGGCCTGCCTGCTATTATGATCAGGTCCGAGGGCTGTAGTCCTGTAGTGAGATTGTCCAGTTCTAAGATACCGGTAGGAACACCGGTAACCATCTCCTTCCTGTCATAGAGCCTTTCGATATACTCAAAGCTTCTCTTCAGTATCTTATCAATCGATACAAATGCAGGTCGAATTTTCTTTTCTGATATCTCGAAGATCGATTTTTCAGCATTATCAAGTATAGAGTCAACATCCTCATTGTCTTCATAACTCTGGCCTATTATTTCGTTGGAGACACTTATCAGGCTCCGGAGAATCGCCTTCTCCTTTACAATCTTGCAGTGATATACGACATTTGTTGCTGTCGGGATGGTCTCTTCGAGGGATGAGAGATAATCTATGCCTCCAATATCTTCAAGCTCATTTCTCTTGCGGAGCTTGTCTGTCAATGTCATAAGGTCTATTGGTTCATTCTTCTCGAAGAGCTCCTTCATGGCAGAGAATATCTTTTTGTGTGTTCCTCTGTAAAAGTCCTCCTCGTTAATTATTTCGAGTGATTTTGGGAGCGACTCATTCTCAAGTAGTATTGCACCTATCACAGACTGTTCTGATTCCAGGTTTTGAGGGGGGAGTTTTTGAAATGATATATCCATTTCTTTTTACTCTTTCACAACTTCTACCCTGATATCTACCGTAATATCTGAGTGTAACTTCACAGGTACAGAATAAACACCAAGATTTTTTATGGAATCCTCGAGTAGTATCTTCCTTTTATCTATCGTAAATCCTTTTTCCTGGAGATGTTCCGCTATATCAAGGGAGGTAACCGACCCAAAAAGTCGATCATTCTCTCCTACCTTTCTAACCAGTATACAGGGTATCTCCTCTATTTGTTTGGCAAACATCTCTGCCTCTTTTTTTGCCTTATTGAGTTTATCCTGCACAAGCTTACGCTGATGACCTAAGTGTTTGGCATTTTGCGAGGTTGACAGGATGGCTAACCCTTTGGGGAACAGATAATTTCTCCCATAACCATCAGCAACCTCTACCTCATCACCCTTGTTACCTATATTCTGTACATCTTCCATCAATATTACCTTCATTTGATCCTCCCTCTGAAATCTATCCATAGGTCAAAAACCCCTAGTCCTGTTACAACTACAATAATAGGTATAAAAAAGAAGAGCATAAAGATATACCCCAATATCCGTAAAGATAAAGAGATATTTTTTTTTATAAAGTAGAACTGTATTATTGCTAATCCATGCAGGAAGTAGAGGAATAAAAGTATTATCAGGATATTTAATCCTATATACCTTATGATCTCTACCGGAATAAGTGATACAATCCCTGATCCAATCAACAGCCAGATAAAATATTCCGGAGCTCTCCACTCTGTCAAGACCCCGGAGTCAGCAAAATAGCCTTCACCTTCATATTTTATCCAGAGATGCCTGGCCACTAAGTAATTCATGAGGGTGTTAAAGGCCAAATTTATTATCATTATTCCAGGTAAGATATGAATTAATATTTCTACAAATTTCTTTAAATCACTTCTTACCATCTCAATTTCCCTTCCGTTAACCCCCATCTCGTGACTGAATTTTGCCGTCTGTTCTATCCAATTATCCCCGATCTCTTTAATAAAAAAGATGATGGGATTAGTCCCCTTACTTATATATGTAAGTATTATTATAATTCCTACTGCTATAAGGGAAATCAGTGTGCTGAATAAGACAATCCTCTCTATAGAGTAACTTCTCCTGACTGTCTCTGCAATAACAATAGCTAACACACCATACTCTACAAAGAACATGACTCCAGCGTGTATGCCCACAAATAGCAATAGTGCAAAGGCAACAATAAAGAGAGCTAATAACCCTTCCCTCTTTCCCCTTTTAAGGTAAACAAAGATTAAAGGAATTGGAGTGAGTATACCACATAATGTCCCCCACAAGGGAATATATATAGCCGACAAAAAAAGTATAGAGGTTAAGACAATAGGGAATAAAGTCTCTCTAATCTCAGTTTTAATCAATTAGTTTTTTATTACCCCACAGTAAATGGTATTAACGCTATATTCCTTGCCCGTTTAATTGCAGTGGTTAATTGTCTCTGATGTTTGGCACAATTTCCGGAGATCCTTCGTGGTATTATCTTACCCCTCTCAGTAATAAGGGGGCGTAAACTCTTAATATCCTTGTAATCGATATATTTAATCTTATCCATACAAAATCTACAGATCTTATTTTGGTGATAGGTTTTTTTATTAGTCACACTCCTCTTTCTCATCATGTTTCATTCTCCTGATTAGCATAGCTAGTGCCTGACCGAAAAATAGTGTCTGAATCAAAACTGTCCGGGTACAAGGCGCATGAAAATTTTGTAACCGGAGTGTATTAAAATACATGAGGATTACAAAATTTTCATGCAACTCAGTAGATAGGTAGTTTTTGTTCAGACACTATCTAATTTCAAGTCAAGCAAGTTAGAAAGGTATATCATCCTCTACTAGCTTATTCTCTTTTTTCTCTATCCCTCCAATATTTTTAACATTATCCTGCCCTTCCTGACCATGCGTGGATCTGGACAGAAACTGGACATTATTGGCAACTACCTCTATTTTACTGCGTTTTTGCCCTTCCTCTGATTCCCATGAACGAAACTGGAGACGTCCTTCTATAAAGACACCCTTTCCCTTGTTTAGATATTCAGCACAGTTTTCCGCTTGCTTGCCCCATACTGTAATATCAACAAAGCATACATCTTCCTTCCACTCATCCCCCTGCTTATACCTACGGTTTACAGCTATACCAAAGTCAGCTACAGACGATCCACCCGCAGTGTAGCGAAGTTCGGGATCTCTTGTTAAGTTACCCATAAGAAAGACCTTATTTAAGCTTGCCATCACACAATCTCCTTTTTTTCTACTTTTCCTCCCCTTCTATATCCTTCTGATCTGAGCCGGATACTTCAATTTTTTCTTCTATACCCTTCTCCACCACCACTTCCTCTGACTTATCTTTTTCACTTCTGTCAAGTCGTATGACCTGATATCTTAGTATGTCTTCTATTAACTGATAGGCATTTCTCAATTCCAGAAGTGTTTTTGGCTCAGATTCATGCTGGATAAGGATATAGGTGCCCTGCTTATTTTTTTTAACATGGTAAGCCAGGCGCTTCTTTCCCCATCTCTCAATATTGGTAATCTTTCCATTGTCTTTTGATATCATCCCCTCTATCTTCCGGAGGGATGTTTCTATGTCATTATCGCTTAATTCGGGTTTGAAAATAATTACGCTTTCATATAACTCCAGCAGCGTCCTTCACCTCCTTGTTTTTTTTATATACCCTTTGAGATTAAAAATTTTTGATATTGTTACCCATTGCTTCATACATGGATAATTTTTTTTATTAAAATAACCTTAACACGGCAGTTTTGATAAATCAAGATAATTTTCGAAAATAGCCCTAAGAATTTTTCCTGACCCCACACTATTTTAAAAAATCTTTTAAAAAACTGATAGAATACTCTTGACTTTCCCCCTTTTGCATGGTTAAATGAGAACCGGAAATTCTGGTTTTTCTTAATGTTATTTATATTATATTCAAGGGTTATTATGAGAGGTCCGCGTGTTGAAAAAGACCAGAGGAGAGATAGAGGCAGAGATAAGCAATGCCATGGTTCAGTTTGAGAAGGAATATATGGGGCGTGGACCTGCGGAGGTCAAAACCTACATCATTGAGGATATGGTCTTTGTAAGACTAAAAGGGGTTCTAACCAGGGCAGAGCAGCAGTTGACTAAGGGCCCTGACGGGGTGGGGTTGATCAAAAAGGTCAGGGCCAGCCTATTAGAAAACGCCAAATCCCTTCTTTATCAGGTAATAAAAGATATTACAGGAGCAGATGTCTTAAGCCTCCATACCGATGTGAGCACAAAAAGTGGTGAGCGCGTCATCATTTTTACTATGGCAGAGGATTTGGGAAAATAGGTGGAGAAGAAAGTCAAAGCATAAAGACATAACCCACTCTATATTTCAAACCGTGAACGGTTACAAATATTTTTAGTTGCTGTTTTATGTCAGAGAATAAATTGCTTGACATATTAAAGAGGAGTTGATATAAAGAGGGCCATGCAGGTGATTTGAAGGGTTTCCGGGGCAAAAAGAAACCGGTTAAATCATGGGTCAGCTTTTTTAAAATGGGAAAGGCTGGCCTTTTTTTGTCAAAAATACATTCGGTGGACATGCCAGGAGGCAGCTATAAAGGCAACCTGCTGGAAAGTAGGCCGACATCAGTATCCATACGGGTAAATAGATGTTGGCCTTTTTTTATTGCCTGTAACTATTGTCTGATAGCAGGGGAATACTTATCCTATGTAAGATTGAGGAATGGAGTAGCCTCTATCCGGTTTTTAGAGATTATCAAAAACATAGACAAAAAATAAAGGGAACCGTTCACGGTTTACAGTTAACAGTTGATGAAAACAGAAAGTAAAAGGTTTATAAATATAGCAAAAAGCTCAGCTGCGGAACTGCGAACACAAGTTTATATCTCACCAGAGATTAATTTACTTTCTGTAGACTCAAAGAAGCTAATTAACGAAGGGATATATATCTTAACATATTTCATATCCTTACATCATTAGAAAGACAGCATGACGGATAGGCTTATATCTATTAGAGATGAAAGGGAGAAAAGGAAGGATCACAGGTAAGATAGAGAGTGTGGAAAAGAGGCTTAAGAATCTGAAAACTTGAGGGCAAGGAGGCAAGGAATGAAAGATATAAAGGTTGGAATACTCATGGGGAGTGATAGCGACCTCCCTATTATGCAAAAGGCATCCGAGGTTCTTAGAGAACTTGGTATCGGATATGAAATGGATATCTCCTCGGCCCATAGAACACCTGAAAAAGTAATTCAATATGTAAAGGACATAAGGAAAAGGGGGATCGAGGTGATTATTGCAGGTGCGGGGATGGCTGCCCATCTGGCCGGATTTATAGCAGCCCATACCACCCTTCCTGTCATAGGGGTTCCGATAAGATCAGGCGCCCTGGCTGGTATTGATTCCCTCTATTCAACTGTGCAGATGCCACCAGGGATTCCTGTAGCAACAGTCGCTATTGATGGAGCAAAGAACGCTGCCTATCTGGCTGCCGAGATACTATCTATAAAATATGAAGAGATAACAAGAAGATTAGAGGATCAGAGGCAGGACATGAGAAATTCGATTGAAGAAAAATCAAAGAGACTGAAGAAGAAGTTAAAACCATAGAGAGAAAGGAGGGTTTAATATGCAGTTAACAGGTTTACTCTGGGGAGGTAAGCTACTTAAATATGTAGGCTTTCCAGCAGCAGAGGTACTTGGACCGGAGGCGAGTGTTGATGATATCAAGGCCCTGATAGAAAAACATGGTGAGGTATTTATAAAGCCCATCTTCAAAGGAGGCGTTGGTAAGAAGGGAAAAACGGGACTGATAGGAAGGGTCAAGGATATAGAGTCTGCTCTAAAAGAGAAGGAGAGGTTGTATTTTACTACCCATACATCCGGCTCAAGTACAGTTAAGTCAGATGGTGTTACCTTTGAGGGTGCCGTGCCTGCCGGACACGAGGTCTATTTCTCCATCACAGAAAGCACTGTTTACAGAACGACGACCATGACCATAACCCATCATGGTGGAGTGGAGATAGAGGAGCTTCCAGAGGATAAGATCAAGGTAGTGCCCTTTGACCCCCTTACAGGACTCAAATCCTTCCATGTATCCAATGCCCTTGAGGAACTCAAGGCCCCGGCAGAGATTATAAGCCCTTTAGTTCAGAACCTGCCAAGGTTATGGGATCTATACAATAACTATGGGATGACCACCCTGGAACTCAACCCCATAAGGATGATGCCAGGCAAAGGTGGAAGGCTCGTGCCTGTAGCCTGCGACTTCAAGTGTGCCTTTGACATAGATGACACTGCCTGGAAGAGGCTCAACCTCCCATCACATATCTTTGCCTCCGATTACTCTGAATTCGAACAGGAGATTAACCAGTTGAGGACCTATCAGGGACAGAGTGATGTCTTTATCATCAATGATCAGGGTACCATCACTGCCCCTACCTTTGGCGGCGGTGCCAATGCCATGGTTACAGAGATCCTTGGAGACTATGCCACCATATCCTCAGACTTTGGCGGCAATCCACCCTATGTGAAGATGAACCAGATATCAGAGATTGTTTTTAAACACTGGCTGGACCAGTCCAATGTGCTCTTTATCATTGGTGGTAAGGCAAACAATACAGATATCTATGAGACATTCAGGGCCATGGCAGATGCCTTAAGAGGGTACTTTCATACCTACGGCCCAAAACCGATCTTTGTCATCATTGGAAGGGGAGGCCCCAACCTCATCAGAGGCATGTCCTATATGAGGGACACCCTCGATGCCCTGGGCATCCCCTGCAGGATATTCGGACATGACAGCGCCATGTCTGAGGTGGTTAATTACGCCATGAAAGTAAACGAGTGGATGATAAAGGAAGGTAAGAAGCTGATAAGGGCAAAACTGACTAAATAAAAGGAGGGGATTTAAATGGGAAAGAATATTGTGCAGAAGATAATAGGGGACCATCTCGTTTCAGGAGATATGGTCCCCGGAGAAGGGATTGCCTGCCAACCAGACCCTCTGAAGCCAGCTTACACAGAGAGAGATATCCCCATGCTAAAGGCCGGGGGTGCCCTTGCTGTAGCTTAATATCTTAATTACGGAGGTTAAGAAAGATGCACAAACAAGGTGTTGAGAAGTTTCCATACTATGTAGGGATTCGGTCCTTATCAGAGGTTGCTACGAGGGAGGATCGGGTATGTGTACTGAATATACTGGGCACAGAGAGCTCCAGTGTTACGCCAGTAAGCCATGAGTTCTCAGGTGGAAACGTTGTCTTTGGAACCGGACCTGGTAAGTCAGGACAGATTCTGGAGACAAAGTTAGGTTCTATACCTGTCTATAACTCTGTTAAGGAGGGGATGAATGCTGGCCATAAGATCAATACCGCAGTGATCTACCTCCCCCCTGCAGGTGTCAAGGACGGCGTGGCAGAGGTTGTAAGGGACAATCCTGATCTAAAGAAGGTAGTGATCCTTACAGAGAAGGTCTCTGTAAAGGACTCAAGGACCATAAGGGCAATATGCCAGACCAATGGGGTGGATGTCTTTGGCGCCAACTGCCTGGGTGTTGCCGATGCGTGGAACCAGGTGCGTATAGGAGGCGCTCTCGGTGGAAGCAAGCCACAGGAGTCCCTGGTAAAAGGCTCTGTGGCCATCTACTCCAATTCAGGGAACTTTACCACAACCATCGCTGTATATCTCATCACCAGTGGATGGGGGACAACTACATCTATCTCCAGCGGCAAGGATGTTTATATACACTTTGCACCAGGGGAGTTTTTCTATGTTCTGGACAACGACGAGAGATCCAGGGCCGCTGTCATCTATGTAGAACCTGGCGGTTACTATGAACACGGACTTGAGATCAACAAACCAACCGTTGCCTGTATAGTTGGACGATGGAAGGCGAGGCTGACCAAGGCATGTGGACATGCAGGCTCCCTTGCAGGTTCCGGGGATGATGCCGCTGCAAAAGAGAAGTGGTTTATGGATTACTTTGATGTGGATGATATCTATACCCCTGAGAATCCGGTCTTTTCAAAGAAAGGCGCTGTGGTCACCAACATAGCTTACATCCCTGAGGCATTGACCAGGGTTATGGAGGCCAATGGCATAGAGTCAGATTTTGAACCCCAGGGAGACCTGTCCCTTAAATGCTGGTTTGCCAACAATCAGGGATTATCTCTTCCACCAGAACTCGACATCCCTGTTGTAGAGGCTGTCACACCCTACAATGAGCAGATAGAGAAGGTCAACAGGCAAATCGGAGCCCAGTTCCCGAGGGAGGCTCTAAAGGATGCCAGCGGGGCATCCATGATGGACCCAAAAACCCAGGTTACCAAAGTCCATAATGTCTCTATCTTAGATGCGTCAAAATACTCTTTAGAGGAGAACCTTGTCTTCTCTCTAACAAAGGAGCACCCTGATGAATACAGAAGGGGGCTTGCAAATATCGCCTTCAACTCCTATGTGAATCTCCATGGAGACAGTATCCTTACAGCCTCGGATGCTTCAAGGGAGGGTGGTAACTCCCCAAACACCGTGCTTTCCTCTGCCATCTCCATTATAGGTAAAGGAAGGGTGAAAAGGGCCATAGATGCAGCATCTGTCCTTTTAGATCTCTTCCAGTATCAGAAGATAATGGACTCTACTGCTGATTTTGACTACAAGGAGGTCCTCCAGGAAACCATCAGGTCTTCGGATAAAGACAAACTTCTCGTTCCTGAAAGGGATGGATTTGCAGAGAAGATGGTGCGGGCCATTGATGAACTGGACAGGAAATCCATCTTCATTGAGTTCTGTAAAGACCTTGCAAGGAAGGAGGAGAGGTTTCTATCGGCCGATACAATCCTTGCAGCCACATGGCTTACCATTGGATGGAGTTCCCTTATGAGGAAGAAGATATCAAGAACTACCATCCTGTCTCTACCCTGGTACTCTATGATATTCAGCGCCCATATAGGGTGCAGTGTCCCTTCAGAATGGCACAGTAAGACCTCTTTTTGTGGAGAAGACTTAGATGACTTCATTGAAAACCGGAGCTTTACAGAGACAGCCTTTCTCGCCCTCATAGGCCACAGGCCCGCAGAAGTGGAACTCTTTGAGTTCACGGTACTCTTAGGTCTCATTATCTCCAATGGTCCTGGAACCATCTCTGCCCAGGGGTCCAAGGGGGCGGTGAGCGCCGATGGACCGGAACAACCTGAAAGGGTGCAGCTCAACAAGGCGTTCGTCGGCTTCTTAACCCATACAGGATTTGCCCATGGCGGTAACGGTTATGAGGCCATAGAGTTCCTCTTAGAGAGGTTTAAAGACAATGGGTTAAAAGACCCTGGTGATCCCAATCACGGGATAGATCTCAAAGGGATTGCCGCAAAGTATTCTCAATGGTATCTCAACTACAAAAACAGGGAGAAGGCCGCTGGCAACCTTGAATACAGGAAGATCCCCTGTGTGGGCCATCCAGTCTTCAAGGGTAAGGCAGTCAATATCGATCCGAGGGAAGAGTTTGTTAGCAAGCTCCTTGAAGAGAGGGACTCCTACAACATTTTCCTCGACTTTTACCGTCACCTTGTGCAGGCCCTCTTTGAGACTGGAGCAACCAGGAATGTATTCTGTGTTAATGTGGATGCTGTCATAGCCGTGATCCTTCTCAAGGCTGTCTGGAACCTCTACAGAGAAGGCGAACTCACAGAGAAAGATATAGAGAATGCTGCCTTTACCACCTTCCTCTTTGGCAGGATGATAGGGTGTGCCGCAGAGATTGACGACCATATCAACCGTGGCAGGAATATGGATACAAGAACCCCTGCAAGCAAGTGTTCCTTTGTGGGGTAAAGGAGTTCGTGGACTAACACTGAAGGAGCTTCGCAAAAAGGGGATAAAGGTGGGGCTATTGAGACCTTTAACCATATGGCTCTTCCCCGATGAGGCGGTGGAGAGGATGGCCAGACAGGTAAAGACCATCATAGTGCCGGAGATGAACCTCGGCCAGGCCGTCAGAGAGGTCAAAAGGACGG
>QIDP01000113.1 GCA_003229375.1 Nitrospirota bacterium | reverse complement strand
CAACAATAACTACTATTATAGGGGGTTTTCATGCATAAGTCAATGTTTTTATTGACTTTTTATCTAATAATTTAAACAGGCTTTAATAGACGATACCATATTTTTTTTGACAACTTAGGCTATTTTATGATATTATTATTTCTTTATCTTTCCGTCTCAGCAATCCTGATAACAAGCAAGGAATTATTCTATTGGATGACATTATTTTTGCTCAGATAATGCCATCAATTGACACAGATGAAGATAGTATTATTGATGGCGAAGACAATTGCCCTTCTATATCTAATCAGGATCAGCTTGACAGCAATAATAATGGAGTGGGAGATGCATGTGATATCGTTTCTGTTCCAGTCGATCTCGATGGTGACGGTGATGTTGACCGAGATGACTTAAATATTCTTCTTTCTTACAGAGATCAACCAGCCAGTGAATGCCTTGAATGCGACTTGGATGGTGATGAGATAATCACAGCTTTAGATGCCAGAAAACTTGTCCTTTTATGCACAAGACCAAGATGTGCAACAGAGTGATCTTTTTGATAATGTGTGGGTTAGCAGACCGAAAAAGGGACCGATTTTTTTATGTTTTGCTTTTTGCAGCTATTTGGGTACACCAGACACCAGACAATATCCATTGCCAGGTTTGGAAATTTGTTGTATAGTATTCAGTATGGATAAAACACTATTCGTTTTGTTGTTTTAGGGCTGGCAAGTGAATACGAAATATTCTTTTTATTAAGGAGATTGTTAATGGATACAGAAACCAAACAAATTCTGGATCGTGCGTTAATGCTCCCGGATAGGGAAAAAGCACAACTTGTGGATGAACTTCTTTCAAATCTTGATAAGCCAGATGATGACATTGACAGGCTTTGGCGCGAAGAAATAAAAGATCGAATTAAGGCATACGAATCTGGAAAAATTAAATCCCTCTCGCTTAAACAGGTACTCTCGAAATATCAAAAATAATGGAAATTCGATTTTTAGAAATCGCCCAGGTGGAGCTTGATGATGCAGTGGAGTATTACAATTCAGAATCACCTGGATTAGGTGATCAATTTTTATTGGACGTTGTTAACTCGCTTGAGAGAATAAAACAGTATCCGGAAGCGTGGCATCCTTTCGAAGATAATACACGGCGTTGTCAAACACGGCGGTTTCCATATGGTGTTGTTTACCAAAGTTTGAAGTCCGAAATTATTATTGTTGCAATTGCCCATCTCCACCGAAAACCGGATTACTGGGGAGATAGAATATTATAATACCCACCTTTGACATTCCAAAATCGGGAGGAAAAATTACTTGATGTAAGGCAAACCTCCATGATATAGTCACACCTGATAATGTATCTATTATATAGCATTTTAATCTATTTTGTACTTATTGCAGGGTTCCCGTATCTCCTCTTCAGGTGGGCCAAAGATGGATATACAAAGGTTGGGGGGCTCAGGGAGAGATTCGGTTTTCTTCCCCGGGATATAAGAGAGGCATATAAGGGAAAGAGGTTCTGGATCCATGCCGCCTCTGTGGGCGAGGTAAAGGTGGCAGGGGGGCTTATCAAGGGAATCCGTGATAGATGGGAGGATGCTGTTATAGTCCTCTCAACCTTTACCGAGGCAGGAAGACTTGTGGCCCGGATGGAAATCAAGGAGATAGATTCTCTGATTTTCTTACCGCTCGATATCCCGTGGGCTGCAGGGAGGGGTATAGATGTTATAGCCCCTGATATCTTTGTCATGATCGAGGCAGAGATATGGCCTAATACATTAAGGCTTATGAAAACGAATAATATCCCCGTAATCATGGTCAATGGAAGGGTCTCAGAGAGATCATATAATAATTACAGATATAGAGTGATAAGGAGGTTTCTGAAGGAGGTTCTCAACTGTATCTCCCTCTTCAGTATGCGGACCGAGAAGGATTATCAGAGGATAGTCGATCTGGGGGCAGATCCATCCAGGGTCCTTATTAACGGGAATCTTAAATATGATAAGGTACTCTTAGCAGCAGCCCCTGTTAATTCAGACCAGGTATCAAAGATTCTGTCTATTCCTGTTGGTTCTCCTGTGGTGATATTTGGCTGTACACGCCCTGGAGAGGAGAGACTCCTTAGCGGTTCACTAAAGAGGCTAATCAATAAATACCCTGAGGTGATATTTATACTTGCCCCACGGCACATCAACAGGATCAAGGAGGTGGAATCGATATTAAGAGAAGAGGGGCTGGATTATATTAAGAGATCATATCTGCACAACAGGGATATAGTCTTCAAAAAGAGGCAGATCCTGCTGGTTGATACCATTGGAGAATTATTCCAGATGTACAGTATTTGCTCTATGGCATTTGTTGGAGGTAGTATGGCGCCTTTTGGCGGTCATAATATACTGGAGCCTGCTGCATTCTCCAAACCAGTGATATTTGGAAGGGATATGTCTAACTTTGAGGAGGAGGCTGAACTATTGATTTCTACAGGCGGGGGTATACAGATATCAGATGCTGATGAACTTTACAGTATTATAGATGACCTCCTCTCTGATCCTGAGAGGAGAGATTTTACAGGGAAGGCGGCCTTTCAGGCAGTTAAGGAGAATCTTGGATCAACCGGGAAGACCCTCAGGCTTATAGAAGATATGTTATGACAAAGACTTTTTTAAAGATACTGATACTATTAACAGGTGTTTGCTCTATTGTCATCTTTACCCTCTGGTACTCCGGAGAGGTTGTTACCGAGAAAGAGTTAAAGACCTTTGGGATAGTTGAGACAACAGAGGTAAATATTTCCTCCAAGATTGCCGGGAGGATAGCCTCTATTCTTGTGGAAGAAGGGGATATTGTTGTGCCTGGAAGGCCCGTGGTTTTATTGGAAAAGAAAGAGATGATATTAGAGGTTGAAAAGGCAAAGGCATACAAGGCGACTATTGATGAAGAATCAAAGGAAAAAGATGCCTATATTGATGAAATAAAGGCTATGATACAATACTATCAAGCTAATCTTATCAGCGCAGATGCAAATATTGAAAAGGCATTGGCCATTTTGAAGGAAAAGAAGGGAGAGTGGCAAAGGGCAGGAGACCTTCTAAAGAAAGGGATTTTCACACAGAGTCAATATGATATCTCAGAGGCACGTTATAAATCAGCCGGGGCAATGTTAACCTATGATAAATCCCAGAAAAAGGCGATTGAATCACAGTATTTTTCAGCCAGGGCTCAGTTGCGTTCTGCTGAGGCCTCACGTGAGGTAGCTGTTAGTAAGGCCAAAGAGGCGGACATTGCTATTGGAATCGCTAAGGTTCGTTTAGAAGATAGAGAGATATTCTCTCCGATCAAAGGGATAGTATCAATGAAGGTCCTTGAGAAAGGGGAGTATGTCTCCCCGGGCATGATCATTTTAACTATCCAGGATATGGATAGACCCTGGGTTAGGGTAGATATAGATGAGACCGGGATCGGGAATGTCAGGATCAATGATCCTGCAGCAATAAAGGTGCTATCTCTCCCCTCACTAACATTTTCCGGAAGGGTATTTGAGATAGGGAACGAGGGATACTTTGCTACCGAGAGGAATGTGAAAGGTGGAAGGCAGGATATTAAGACCTTTCGTGTAAAGGTGCTTATAGAGAAGCCCGAAGAAGGCCTGCTGAAGACAGGAATGACTGCGGAGGTTGATTTTGGAAGGTAAAACATCCTTAGGCTATAAATTTATCGCCTTCTCAATCCTGTCCAACCCTTTTTCAATGTTATCCATAGATGTAGCGTAGGAGAGGCGTATAAAATCATCTGCCCCGAAGGCGATACCGGGTACTATAGAGACCTTTGCCTCCTGAATAAGGTAATCCGCCATATCAAGAGATCCCTCAATGATCCTATCCCCGTACTTCCTTCCATAGAGTTGAGATATATTGGGAAAGACATAGAATGCACCAAAGGGTTTAAAACATGAAATACCCTCCATAGAGTTCAGTCTCTCTACGATATAGTCTCTTCGCTTTCTGAACTCTTTTACCATCATGATAGCCGTATCTTGAGGTCCGTTTAAGGCCTCCACAGCAGCCTTCTGTGAAATCGATACAGGATTGGATGTACTCTGACTCTGTATCCTGGTCATGGCCGAGACGATCTCTTTACGTGCTGCAGTGTAACCTATCCGCCATCCTGTCATCGAATACGCCTTTGATACACCATTTATAACAACTGTAAGATCCTTTATTTCATTACCTATAGAGGCGATGCTTGTATGTTTGAATCCGTCAAATATGATCTTTTCATATACCTCATCAGAGATAACAAATATCCCTCTCTCAACAGCTATGCCAGCTATCTCCTCTATATCTTCTTTTGTATATCCCCCCCCTGTGGGATTGGATGGGGTATTTAAGATGATCCCCTTTGTTCTTGATGTGATAGATCGGTTAAGGTCTTCTCCTCTCAACCTGAAACCATTCTCCTGTGATGTCTCCACTATTACCGGCTCAGCCCCTGAAAGGGCTACAATTTCAGGATATGATACCCAGTATGGGGCAGGTATAATAACCTCATCCCCCTCCTCAAAGAGGACCTGAACTGCATTATATATACTGTGCTTTGCGCCGCAGGAGACTATTATCCCGGACTTATTATAATTCAGTCCATTGTCTCTCTTGAACTTTGCAATGATCGCCTCTTTTAGGGTATCTATACCACCAACAGGGGTATACTTTGTAAATCCCTCATTTAAGCACCTTACCGCTGCCTCCTTTATGTTCTCAGGGGTATCAAAGTCAGGTTCTCCCGCACCAAAGCCTATGATATCTATCCCCTCAGCTCTCATGGCAGAGGCCTTTGCCGATATAGCGAGGGTCATAGATGGCTTGATTTTTTGAATCCTCTTTGCTATGTTCATTATTTACTGAATTTCTCCTTTAGCCCTTGCGCAACCACTGGCGGGACAAGTCTGGAGATATCTCCATGAAGGGCTGCAACTTCTTTGATTATCCTTGAGCTCAAAAATGAATATTCCTCACTCGGCATCATAAAAATCGTCTCTATAGCACTGTCGAGTGTCCTGTTCATCAATCCCATCTGGAGCTCAAACTCAAAATCCGAGACGGCCCTCAATCCCTTGATGATAGCGCTCGCATTATGTTCTCTTGCATAATCAATCAGGAGAGACTCAAAGGAATTGATTATGATATTCTCCAATCCCTCTGTCGCTCGTTTTATAAAGTTTACCCTATCCTGTATTGCAAAGAGCGGACTTTTTTTGGGGTTAAGGGCAACAGCAATGATAAGCCTGTCAAATATCTTAAGCCCCCTCTTCATTATATCGATGTGTCCGTTGGTAACAGGATCAAATGTCCCTGGATAAACAGCAATCTTCATAATCTTAATTACTCCTGAAACCACTAAAGACTCAGAATAAATCTCCGTCTTCTCTGTGGTTTATGTAGATGGATAGTTTTCGTTTCAGACACTAAATTAATTGTAGCAGAAGTGAAAAGGTTGTCAATCAAAAATTTCGTTAAACTTTTTTAAAAAAATGTTTGACATTTATTATTAATTGGTTTAAATGACATAAGGGATGATACTAAAGGGATCGCTCAAAACATCTTTCTTTTGGGAGGGTATTGTACTGAGAAAAATTAGGTTGTTTGTATGGATGTTAGTAGTTTTATCAGGTAATGCCAACTCCTGTATGGTTGCAGATGCGACCGGTTTTTTACCTGCGAATGAGTGGAAGGGATATTATTCTGCTTACACCGAGCCGTTAAGGTTGGTGATAAAAACAGAGGAGCAATGGAAAGAGGTTTGGACAAAGGTGCATGCCCTCCAATTTCCCGAACCGGAACTGCCAAAGATCTATTTTGAAAAAGAGATGATTATCGCTGTCTTTATGGGAGAGCGCAGGAGCGGTGGTTTTAGTATAGAGATAAAAAATATCGTCAAGACAGATAAGGAGGTCGTGGTAGAAGTGGAAGAGAGACGGCCGGATCCCGGATCAATCGTAACCATGGCCTTAACCCAGCCTTATCATATGCTGGTAGTCAAGACCTCTTCTCTTCCACTAAGGTTTCAACCCAAATAATGCAATGCAAGAAAAACCGGGGTGGCAAGCAATTATATGTTTACTTTTTGAAATATTCGTGATATAATATTTTTTATTAAGCTAAAATGTTTCATAATTTAGACGATAGTTGAGCTATAGAACATTTTGTTTTGTGTGCAGTATAATTTTACGCATCTCCTCCTCCTTATTTTTGTTATTCTGAATTAGATTTTGAGGGACATTGGGGCCAACTCAAAATAACTTTACATTTTTTGTGTTCATATTGGGTTGATTTGGTTTTGCAGGGGTAACCTCCCAGGTGGTTGCACGGCAGGAATAACAGCGCTATAGTCATTAGTATTTAGTCGTTATGAGCTATTCTAACGACTATTCACTAAAAATTTGCTTATAACATGGAGGGAGATAACTATGAATAGGTATGGTCTTCTGAGAGTGTGCAGAGTATTTTGCGGTATCCTGACGCTATTATTTATTATTAGCTTTTCATCTATAGCATACGCTGTTATCGATCATGCCGGCAAGAATTCAGCTAGTGTAGTTACTGATGGAGAGTTTGTTCCGGATGAGGTAATTGTAACATTCAGATCCGGTTTGAAGGGATTGTCTACAGACTCGATTCATTCCCGAACAGGCACACGTAGTATCAGGAATATTTCCCAGATGAATGCCCAGCTCGTTAAGATCGAATCAGGTGCAACACTGGAGGAGACAATAGCCCTTTACAATAAAGACCCCAATGTAGAATTTGTTCAACCGAACTTTATCTACCATGCCAGCCTTATACCAAATGACCCTTCATTGCCATGGGGTATTAAGAAGATATCAGGACCGCAGGCATGGGATATTGAAACAGGCGATGATATCATTGTAGCTGTTATAGACACCGGGGTAGCTTATAATCATGTGGACCTTGCAGAAAATATATGGAAAAATTCTGGTGAGATTCCAGGTAATTTCATTGATGATGACGGAAATGGGTATGTTGATGATGTAAGAGGCTGGAATTTTGTAGCTGGCAATAACAATCCGTGGGATAACAATGGTCATGGCACACATGTCTCAGGAACGATTGCCGCAGTAGGAAATAACAGTATAGGGGTAGTTGGGGTAAACTGGCGTGTCCGTATCATGCCATTAAAATTTCTTGATGCAAGGGGATCCGGTACTACTGCTGATGCAATACGCGCTATTTATTATGCTGCAAATAATGGTGCAAAGATATCGAATAATAGTTGGGGGGGAGCATTTGATTCGGGAGAGAAGATAAACGCCAGAGGACGGAACCCGGGTGGTGGAGGAGGATTTGATTTGGCCCTGTATAATGCTATTGCCTATGCAGGTAATCATGGCACACTCTTTGTTGCTGCAGCAGGAAATGATAGTAAGAATACTGATGGTACTCCCTCTTATCCGGCAAGTTTTGATCTTCCAAATATAATCTCTGTGGCAGCAACAGATAGTAATGACAACAAGGCTTCCTTCTCCAATTGGGGCTACTATTCTGTCGATCTTGGCGCCCCCGGGGTAAAGATCCTCAGCACTATACCGAATAACGCTTATAGCAGCGCTTTTAGCGGCACATCCATGGCCTCTCCTCACGTTGCAGGGGCATCAGCCCTTATATGGGCAGCCTTTCCATCATTGACCCATATCCAGGTAAAAAAGCTTGTTGTATTTAAAACAGATCCTGTCCCTTCTCTGAACGGCCTGGTACTCAGCGGGGGTAGACTGAATGTTGCTAAAGCTATCTCATGGCCGGAAGATGGTATTGTTGATTCCCCGGACCCTAATTTCAGTGTACAGGGTACATGGGATAGCTCTTCTTCCCGAACATCTACTTTCTATGGTATAAATTATGGCTATACTAAGGCCGGTACCGGCGCTGACACAGCCACATGGGATGCCGAGTTAACCGATGGTCCTGGCTTATATGAGGTATTTGTCTGGTATTCATCATTCTCTGTTCTTGCAACCAATGCGCCATTTACAATCAACCATGCCGGTATATCCGATACAGTACCGGTGGATCAGTGTAAAAATGGCGGTCAATGGGTGAGTCTGGGGGCCTATGAATTTAATGATGATGGCACAGAGAATGTAACCCTGTCAGACAATGCTAACTCCTGGGTGGTAGCAGATGCTGTAAGGTTTGCACCCCGTGATGGTATTGTAGATAATACCGATCCTGGTTTTAGCGTAGCCGGGGTCTGGAGAACATATGATGCAGCGCCGAATATATCCGGTTATGGTACAAATTTACGATATCATGCTGCTGGTAATGGTATTGACACAGCTACATGGTCTGCGGAACTAAGCGATGGCGCTGGTTTATACGAGGTATTTGTCTGGCATCCTATATGTAGCAAACTTGCGACCAATGCACCATTTACCATCAATCATAATGGTATATCTGACATAGTAATGGTAGATCAGAGTGTAAATGGCGGACAATGGGTAAGTCTGGGGGTCTATGAGTTCGCTGATGATGACACAGAGAATATAATTTTATCAGATGAGGCCAACTCCTGGGTAGTCGCAGATGCGGTCAGGTTTTTACCTGCTTCGAGGTGAAGTCAGGTAGATCAGGTCAAATTCTGGATAGGTCAGATAGGTGTGCTTTCTGGAATAATATTTGTCATGCTTAAACTATCTTTCAAATAGAAAATGAATGGATAATTTAAAGAGATATATTAGTCTATTAAATGAGCAGTTAAAAGAAAATCTACACATACTTGATCTGACGCGTGAGGGAAACATTGAAATCAAAAGAGGAAATATTGTTAGATTATCAGAGATATCTAATTTACGCCAGGAGAGTATAGATAGGATCAAGATTATAGAAGGGAATATTGGTTCTTTATGGGAGGAGATAAAAGTTAATTATGATAATATCCCGCCTGAATTTTATGATCAGATTACAGCGGTTACTAATAGACTCCGCGAGGTGATAGAAGAGAGTATATCTTTAGATATAGATATTAGGGAAATGCTCTTAAAGATAAAGAGTGAAACACTAAGCAATCTTGAAGATTTACAAACAGGAAAAAGGGCCCTCCATGGATACAAATCTTCCCGCAAATCCACCGCTATATTCAATAAAAAGATATGAGACTTATAGCTTAATTTAATTGTATAGGAATTTCCATTTTGGACGCAGATGAACGCAGATTATCAAGATCAAGACATAAAAGGAATAAATATTATCAGCGAAAATCTGCATCCAAAGTTAATTTAAGGAATTAATGGATGCTGACAACTATTCAGGGTGAGCTGGAACGGATCGTCTATGCCAACGAAGAGAATAACTTTACGATTGCAAGGATGCGCATAGAGGGACAAAAGGATCTGACTACAGTGGTTGGTGTCCTTATGTTTGTCAACCCTGGAGAGACCCTTAAGCTCACAGGGGAGTGGGTTCACCATAAGAAATTTGGAGAACAGTTCAAGATAGAGAGTTATATCTCTGTGGTCCCTTCTACCCTAAATGGTATAGAGAAATATCTTGCTTCAGGTCTTATAGAGGGGATAGGCCCTGTAATGGCCAGCCGGTTGGTGAAGAAATTCGGACTCGAGACCATAGATATTATCGAGAATGAGATGGAGAGGCTTGCTGAGGTTGAAGGGATGGGAGAGAAGAGGATAGAATCTATTAAGAAGGCCTGGAGTGTTCAGAAAGGGATTCGGGAGGTTATGATCTTCTTACAGGGGAATGGTATTACTCCTGGTTACTCCTCCAAGATATATAAGAGATACGGTGATGGCTCGATCTCTGCTGTAAAGGAGAACCCTTATCGTCTTGCCTCTGATATACCGGGGATAGGTTTTAAGATAGCTGATCGTATTGCACAGAATCTCGGAATAGAGCTGCATTCCATGATAAGGGCTGAGGCCGGTATTATATTTGTTCTCGAAAGTTTAGCAGATACCGGACATGTATGCTATCCATATGAGGGGTTAATAGAGGAATCAAAGAATATCCTGAATGTTGAGAGAGATATTATTGTAGAGGGAGTGGCAAAGGTCTTTGAAGAGGAACGTATTGTCATAGAGGATATCAATGAGAGCATAGAGGAGTTTGAGGAGAACAAAAAGCTGGTCTATCTGAAGCCGTTTCACGTGGCTGAGGTAGGGATAGCCAGGATGTTGAAAGAGATCAAGGATGCCTCTATAGCTGCCTATCCGCAGATAGATAGAGGTATTAGGCCTATTGATTCAGAAAAAGCGATTCAATGGCTTGAGAATATGCTCGACATAAGACTTTCAGAAAATCAGCAGAGAGGGGTTATCGGTGCTACGAGAAACAAGGTGTTAGTAGTAACAGGCGGGCCAGGCACAGGAAAGACTACTATAGTCAATTCTATAATCAGGATATATGAACAGCAGAAGATTAATATACTTTTAGCCGCCCCTACAGGGAGGGCTGCCAAAAGGCTATCAGAGGCAACAGGAAAAGGGGCCAGGACCATACATAGATTGTTGGAATACAGCCCCAGGATAAATAGATTCCAGAGAGACAGGGAAAGACCTTTAAATGGGGATATGATTATCATAGATGAGGCATCGATGATAGACAATACGCTGATGTATTATCTCCTGAAGGCTATCCCGTTAAATGCCGTGCTTATCCTTATAGGTGATGTCAATCAGCTTCCATCCGTGGGTGCTGGTAATGTCCTGAAAGACATAATAAAATCAGGGATTGTAGAGGTAATAGAATTGACAGAGATATTCAGGCAGGCACAGAAGAGTATGATTGTGCTCAATGCCCACAGGATAAATCAGGGAAAATTTCCATACTTACAGGATGCAGACAAGCGTAAACTATCAGATTTCTATTTTATTGAGGAGGAAGCCCCTGAAAAGGTGCTGGAGATGATAAAGGATCTTTGCGTGAGGAGGATTATGAATCGGTTCAGGGCAATAGGTAAAGACGATATCCAGGTCATCACCCCGATGCACAAGGGTGTGGTTGGAACAAATAATATTAATATAGAACTCCAGAAAGTCCTGAATCCTACCGGTATAGAGGTCGTCAGAGGGGGCAGGGTCTTCAGGATCAATGATAAGGTGATGCAGATAAGGAATAATTATAGTAAGGATATATATAACGGCGATATAGGAAAAATAGTGGATATCAATACCGAAGATCATGAGGTGACGGTTGAGTTTGATACTGGTAGGGTAATATATGAATCGAGTGAACTGGATGAACTTGTGCTTGCCTATGCTGTATCTGTTCACAAATCTCAGGGTAGTGAATATCCGGCTGTTATCATGCCTGTCCTGACACAGCACTATATACTTCTTCAGAGGAATCTGTTATACACAGCAGTTACCAGGGCAAAGAGACTGGTTGTACTGATAGGGACAAAGAAGGCAATGTATATTGCTGTGAAAAATGACAATATTCAGAAGAGATATACTTATCTGAAGGAGCGTCTCAAAAAGTAGTGCCTAAAATGCCTAAAGTGAGCTAAAGTTAAAAGATTATATTCCATTCACTTTAGGCACTTTAGTTCACTTTAGGCATTTTAGGCACTTATGTTATGAGGTTCTATAATCACCTTGATAGATTCCCTGGCTTCAGCGACAAGCTGAAAACCAGTACCAGCGTCATCGAGGCCCAATCTATGAGTGATCATCTCCTTTACACGTATCTTGCCATTGCGGATCATCTCCAGCGCTACCATGTGGTCGGCCGGGCTACCTGCATAGGAACTGGTAAGGGTTATGTCGTTACGAAAAAGGAGATCATTTATCGAAAGGGGGATGGTCACATCCTTATCTGTTGGAGAAAAGAAGAGGACAGTGCCTCCACGATCCACTGACTTTAGTGCCTGTTCCATGGCCCGGGTAGCAGTAGTACATATTATTACAAGGTCTGCTAACCTGCCATTATTGACCTGCCGCAGACGTCCCGGCATATACTCTTTGGCGTGGATTACTGTATCTGCCCCCAATCTCTGTGCTGCATTCAGTCTATAATCAACGATATCTGTTGCCACCACACGACCCGCCCCTAGTGCAGACGCCATCTGCACATGGAGGAGACCGGCAATGCCACTGCCAAGAATAAGCACACTCTGTCCTGGCTGTAGATTCGCCAGTCTTTGCCCGCGGAGTACACAGGCTGCAGGTTCGATAAATGTAGCATCTTCATAGGATACTTCATCCGGTAAGAGATACACCCCGCGGTCCACATTAATAGCTGGTAGACGGATATATTCTGCAAAACCGCCCGGATCAAAATTTGTCCTGCGAAGGGTCTCACAGACTGTATGATGATTATTCAGACAGTAATGACATGTATTGCAAGGGACATGATGTGAGGCACTGATCCGATTCCCCTCTTTGTAGCGATCTACCCCTTTTCCTATACTGACAATCTCTCCGGCAATCTCATGACCCAGTACCAGTGGGGCCTTATCGAGACGATACCACTCCATTACATCACTTCCGCATATACCGCTTGATAGTACCTTTACCAATAATTCGCCGGGGCCGATTTGTGGTATCGGGATATCCTCTATCCTTATATCCCTGTTGTTATAATACATTGCTACTTGCATAATCTCTTCTCGATACCCTTTTCTTTATAAAAAAGAAAATCGACATTCGAAAATAGGTATCCGTTCACAGTTATCAGTTTACAGTTTACTCAATTTCCTTTTACTTTCTGTTTTCATTAACCGTGAACTGTAAACCGTGAACCGTGAACGGTTACAGAAATCTTTCACCTTTCACCTTCCCCTTTAAGGCTATTTAACATGTCAAAGGCCTCATTAACAGATGCATTTTTATGCACAATAGAACGTACTGCCTTGATCATTGCCACAGGGTGTTCAGATTGAAAGATATTTCTTCCCATATCTACACCTACAGCACCATTTTGAATAGCATCATGGGTAAGCTGGAGTGCATCACGCTCTTCTATCTTTTTCCCACCTGCTATCACTATTGGGACAGGGCAACCCTGGACCACCTTTTCAAATCCTTCGCAATAGTAGGTTTTTACCACATGTGCGCCGAGTTCAGCAGCGATACGACAGCATAACCCGAGGTAGCGGGCATCTCGTGCCATATCTTTACCTACAGCAGTAACTGCCAGAACAGGAATACCATATTCTTCGGCCTCATTAATCAGATTTGACAGGCCTAACAGCGTCTCTTTCTCATGCTCGGAACCTACAAAGATAGAGAGCGCTATCCCTGCTACATTGAGACGTATTGCCTCCTTTATAGTAGTAGTGATTCCCTCATTGGATAGGTTGCCAAGTATACTGGTTCCCCCGGAGACCCTGAGGACAATGGGAGTAGAGGTATTACCATCTACAGATGTACGTAATATTCCGCGGGTTAGCATCAAAGAGTCAGCATATGGGAGAAGTGGTTCAACTGTTTTACGTGGGACTTCTAAGCCACTGGTGGGCCCCAGAAAATACCCATGATCTACTGCCAGCATGACAGTGTGACCTGTATCCGGTCTGATTATTCGTGCTAAACGGTTCTTCAATCCCCAATCCATTTAAGATAACACCTCCTTTCAATAAAATCGTGATGAGTAATGCGTAATGAGTAAACCGATCACTCATTACGCATTACCTGTTTTTCAAATAGCCCCAACGGGAGTCGAACCCGTGTCGCCAACGTGAGAGGCTGGTGTCCTAGGCCACTAGACGATGGGGCCATAAATTTTTTAATACTATAACATATTCTGATAAAAATGTCTCAATTTTTTTTTTCACAAAGAGTTATTGTAATATTCAATGGAAAATCTATGAAAAAGGTATTATTTTCTTATAGAGAAAAAATACTTGACAATATACACTCAAAGCAGTTAAAAATATAAAGGGGTTGAACATATATCCTTGTTGAGGTGGAGAAAGAGACGTGGAAGAAGAAAAGAAAAAAGATGGCGGGCTTGAACGGTGGGCTACGGCTATCTATAACTCCATGGTAGAAGGGGTGTTAACTATAGACAAAGAAGGGATTATTAATGTCTTTAATCCTGCAGCAGAAAGGATTACTGGTTACTCAAGAAAAGAGGTTATTGGAAAAAGGTGTTTCGATATATTCAGGAATGGATTTTGCGAAACCGATAAATGTCTCCTCAATAAGGCTGTTTACAAATGCAAAACAGTGGTAAATAAAGAGACACAGATAACAACACAGGATAATAGATTGGTTCCGGTATTGATACATGCCTCCCCATTAATAGACGACAAAGGGAATCTCATTGGTATTGTGGAGACCTTTCAGGACATAAGCCGGCTAAAGAAGTTAGAACAGGAGCGTGCTGATTTTATCTCTATGCTAGCCCATGATTTAAAGACCCCGGCCATAACAATTGGAGGACTATCATCCCGTCTGCTGCGGGAAAGAGCCGGGACTCTCACTTCTAAACAGAGGGAGTACCTGAAAGTGATCTATGAGGATGCCAAAAGGCTGGAGTCACTCACCAGTGAATTTCTGGAACTCTCAAGGATGGAGTCAGGAAATTATCCCCTTCATCTTGGGATTGCAGACTTGAATAAGATTATTGAATCTCTGGTAAAATCCTTTCAGCCCAAGTTAGAGGAGAAGGGTCTACGCCTTGAGATCAATATCCGCAAACCCCTTCCTTCTCTCAAGGCTGACTTTAAACTAATAGAAAGGGTTTTCTCTAATCTATTGGATAATGCCTACAAGTTTATAGATAAAAATGGAGTCATCTCCTTTTCTGTTGAGGAGGGTGAGAAGGGAGTAGTTATCAGGGTGGCTGATAATGGGTGGGGGATCGATTCAGATGATCTCAAGCATATCTTTAATAAATTTTTCAGAACAAGACGGGAAAATCTGTCATATAAAACAAAAGGGACCGGATTAGGGCTGGCAATTGTAAAAAACATTATAGAGGCACATGGAGGGAGTATTAAGGTGGCAAGTGAGGTTGGAAACGGAACTACATTTACTATAATGCTGCCCTATGACCCTGAAGAGGAGAAGGTGAAGGGTGATAGGGGGAAGAAAATGGAAGGGAAAAGAAGTAGAATGTAGTGAACCGTGAACGGTTACTCAAAAGCTTAGCGAAATATCCTTAAAATTTCCGAAACTTGAGATTTATGAGTTAAGTTTTTACAAAATAAAGACCTTTCATGCCCCAAGGTAAGATGCCTTTACCTTCTCATTCTCCAATAGTCTCGAAGCCGTGTCCTCAAGTGTTATAAGACCATTTTCAAGGACATATCCCCTGTCTGCACAGGAGAGTGCCTTTTTGGCGTTCTGTTCCACGAGAAGTATTGTTACCTCCCCTTGTTTAATCTCCTCTATTATCCTGAATATCTGTTCAACCAGCATAGGTGCCAGTCCCAGGGAGGGTTCATCCAGGAGAAGGAGTCTGGGCCTGGCCATGAGTGCCCTCCCTATTGCAAGCATCTGCTGTTCACCGCCAGAGAGGGTACCCCCTTTTTGCTTCCTTCTCTCCCTTAATATGGGAAAGAGGGAATATACCCTTTCCAGATCAGATCTTATCCCGGCACGGTCATTCCTGATAAATGCCCCCATCTCTAGATTCTCGATTACTGAAAGCCTCGGGAATATCCGCCTTCCCTCTGGTACCTGAGAGATCCCTCTGCGTACCAGTTTCTGTGGGCTTGCCTCTTTTATGTCTTCCCCATCAAAGAGGATATGGCCCCCGCTATTCTTCACAATCCCGCAAATGGTCATAAGGGTAGTAGTTTTCCCTGCCCCATTGGCACCTATGAGGGTTACTATTTCTCTCTTTCTTAGAAAAAGGGAGATCCCCTTTAATGCCTCTATTCTTCCATAGGAGGTCTTAACGTCTTCTAATTTTAAGATGATATTGTTATTCACTCCTCTTTTCTTTCCCACGATATCCAAATACAGGGCAGGCACAGGGGCCTGCCCCTACTCTTCTTTCCCAAGATATGCCTCTATCACCTTTGGATTGTTCTTTATCTCATCTGCACTTCCCTCTGCGATCTTTATCCCATAGTTAAGCACGACTATCATTTCACAAATCCCCATAACCACTTTCATGTGATGTTCTATAAGGATGACTGTTATTCCTCTGTCCCTTATCATTCTTATCAATTGCATCAGATCAAATATCTCCTGCGGATTCATCCCTGCAGCAGGTTCGTCCAGAAATAGAAGCACAGGCTCGGTTGCCAGTGCCCTTGCAATCTCAAGTCTACGCTGCAAGCCATAGGGGAGGTTCTTTGCGAGTTCATTGGCATAATCCATAAGTTCTACAAACTTCAAGAGTTCCACCCCCTTTTTTACTATCTTCATCTCCTCTATCACTGTAGCTTTTGATCTTATTATGGCACCAACCAATCCGGTTTTTGATCTGCAGTGCCTTCCAACCATTACATTCTCCAGCGCTGTCATGTCTGAAAATAACCGTATATTCTGAAAAGTCCTTGCCATTCCAAGCCTTGCAATCTCATCCGGCCTCTTCCCGACCAGGTCGATTGATCCTTTAAATATTATTCTACCGGTGGTCGGGGGATTCATTCCCGTGATACAATTAAACAGGGTCGTCTTGCCTGCACCATTGGGACCGATAAGTCCCACTATTTTTTTGTTATGTATTGAAAGATCAATTGCATCCAGGGCCTTAAGCCCACCAAAAGATTTTGAGACACTCTTAACCTCAAGCATCATGCTATTCTTTCCTCTGAAAATACCTCTCACGGACAAACAAGTTTGTCCATGCCACCCAGCTAATCGTTCAGGAGTGACAGCGCTTGCGCTGTCATTACGTTTCTTCTGTAATCGATCAGGACAGCACAAGTGCTGTCACTCCGAAGAATTTCGTCCTCCTCTTTAAATCGACAATCGAAAATCCTTCACCCTTCACCCTTCACCCTTCACCCATTTTCCTCTTCCAACTCCATTTTTCTCCTCTGTGAAGGAATCAGGCCCTGTGGTCTTATTATCATCATCAGGGCCATAGCTCCTCCAAACATAAGGAGTCTGTAGAATTGAAACTGCCTCAATGCCTCTGGTAAGATTATCAATGCTATTGCCCCAAGAATAACCCCAGGAATACTCCCCATACCACCCAGTACGACCATACAGAGGACCATAACTGATTCCATGAATGTGAAGCTTTCAGGCGATACAAATATCATTTTTCCTGCAAAAAAGACACCCCCCAGCCCTGCAAATGCTGCGCCAGTGGCAAAGGCCAGGAGTTTCATTAATGTTACATTCACACCACAGGCTGCAGCAGCGACCTCATCTTCTCTTATCGCTACCCATGCCCTGCCGATCCTTGAATGTTCCAGTCTCGTTGTTATAAAGATGGTCAGTACCACAAAGGCGAGTATAAGATAATAGTAATGGATCGGCTGTTTGATAATAAAATCACCAATCGATGGTCTTGCTATTCCAAGGATACCATTTGGCCCCCTTGTAAGCTCATCCCAGTTATTGAGGACTATCCTTGTTATCTCTCCAAAGCCTAATGTCACAATAGCAAGGTAGTCGCCCCTTAAACGGAGTACAGGGCTTCCTAATAACACCCCAAATACTCCGGCAAGAGCGGTTCCTATTGGAAGGGCGAGCCAGAAATTGATATGATAATGAGTCCACAAAAGTGCATAACAGTAGGCACCAACAGCATAAAACGCAATATATCCAAGGGCGAGGAGTCCTGTTAAACCCACGATTACATTCAATCCGAGTGCCAATACAATATATATCCCGCATAAAACTGCCACATCTACGAAATAACGATTCATGAAGAGGGGTAATATCGCAGCAAAGCTAAAGAGGATGAGCAATGCCATTTTTTTGTTAGTCTTAAGCCAGTTTGCAGAGGATGATAGAAAATTCAACCTGCTTACCGATATACCAAATCTTGCTATTAATCCATTCAATAGTGGTAGGAGCAAAATAACCAATAGGATCGCTATGGCCAAAATCCCGGCCTTTTTACCCATGAAAGGAAGGGCCAAAAGGCCCAGCCACAGGGCCCATATAGATTTTTCCAGTATCTTGTTTTTAATCATAAAATCTAATTCATAACAGTTTAACTTTAGCTCACTTTAGGCACTTTAGTTCACTTTAGCTCACTTTTTACGACCTTTCCTTTAATCTCTCCCCTAATATCCCTTGTGGTCTAAATATTAAAAGAAGGACCAGGATGATAAAGGCATAGGCATCTTTATATTCAGATGAGAGATATCCTGCTCCAAGGCTCTCTACCAGCCCCAGAATTATCCCCCCTAACATGGCCCCCGGTATATTTCCGATCCCCCCTAACACAGCAGCCGTGAATGCCTTTAACCCTGCGGTATACCCTATATGAAAATTTACCAACCCATAGTAGAGTGCAACCATAACCCCGGCAGCAGCACCCAGGGCAGAACCTATCAAAAAGGTAACAGAGATAACCCTGTTAACGTCTATCCCGACAAGATAAGCCATTTTTTGATCCTGGGATGTTGCTCTCATTGCCTTCCCCATCTTTGTCTTGTTGACAAAAAGGGTGAGACCAACCATCAAGAGAATGGAGGTTACAAGGATCATAATCTGAATATAGGTGATTTTGGCATTTCCAAGATCAAATCCATTCTGTGCGAATAATTGTGGAAAAACCTTATTCCTTGTCCCCTGGGTAACCATAACAAAGTTCTGCAAGAAGATCGAAACACCAAGGGCAGAGAGTAATGGGGCCAGTCTAGGTGCCCTGCGAAGTGGACGATAAGCAAGCCTCTCAATTGTCACGCCATAAAAGGCACAAAATACCATAGCAAAAATAAATGCAAAGGCCAGGAGCAGAAACGCTGAGCTATTCCCTAACCCCATTGCGGTTAGCAAACCAATAGCAATTATCCCGAGATAAGCGCCTAGCATATATATCTCCCCGTGTGCAAAATTGATGAACTCAAGGATTCCGTAGACCATGGTATATCCTATGGCTATCAAGGCATAAACAGATCCGACGGTTAATCCATTTATGAGCTGTTGTAAAAACATATTCCCTCTTTCGTGTTTATACTCAGTTAGGCCATAAATTTGGAGCAGAGAAGTTTGAAATGAAATGGTGAAAAGAATATTCTGATAATTCAGTGTAACTCTGTGAATATCCTTGGTGAACTATTACGTATACGGGACAAAATTGAGTTTCTCTTTTCCATCCTCTGTTTTTATCTTCTTCACTACCCAGAATATATACGGAGCAACAAGAACATCTCCATTAGCATTAAATTGAATTGTCCCTAATGCACCTTCATGCCTTATATTGTGTATGGCCTCTGAGATCTTTTCCCCATCAGTAGAGCCTGCGCTTTGAATGGATGAAAGCAATATGTTTGCTGCATCATATGCATAAACAGAATATGGACCAATCTCCCCATACTTTTCCTCATAGGACTCAATAAAATGTCTTGCATGAGGTATCTCTTTGACCGAGGGGCCAAAGGAGAGGAATGTGCCCAGTGCAGCATCCCCTGCAATTCTTAAGAATTCAGGATCTATCACACCATCTCCTGATACAAAGATAGCCTTCATTCCAAGTTCCCTCATCTGTTTTACCAGTAATCCCCCCTCTGGATATACCCCTCCAAAATAGACCACTTCAGGCCTCCTGCTCTTCAACTTGGTAAGGACAGCCTTATAATCCCCGCTTCCCTGTACAATTCCTTCATAGGCCACAATGCTCGCCCTATTACTCTTACCTATATTTTTTTTAAACTCATCTGCCAACCCCTGACCATATGTGGTTTTGTCATGAAGCACTGCTATTCTCTTTTTTCTTAACTCATTAATCACAAATTCTGCACCAATCGAGCCCTGCTGATCATCCCTTCCGCATGTCCTGAATACATTTTTAAATCCCTGAGATGTCAACTGTGGATTTGTAGAGGCAGGACTTATCTGGGGAATAGATGCATCATGATACACAAAACTTGCAGGGATGGAACAACTCGAATTAAAATGTCCTATCACTCCTATGACTCCTTCATTCACCATCTTATGTGCTACAGAGATTGCCTCTTTTGGGTCATGCCTGTCGTCTCCGGTTGCTATCTCAATCCTTTGCCCGAGTATCCCTCCCTTTGTATTCCATTCCTCCACTGCCAGCTTTACACCATTCAAGATATCATTTCCCATCTTTGCCTGATCCCCTGTAAGAGGAGCACATACCCCTATCTTGGTCAAATTCTCTTTTTTTTGTTGACAATTAGAGATAAGGCCTCCTATCAAAAATGCACACAATATTATCAGTGACTTTTTCATATATCCTTTCCTATTTTGAAAATTATTATATAGCAGTCCCTTATATTAAAAATATGGTAACTACTCAGGTTGTTTAGACTGTAGTCTGTTAGGACTGCGCAAAGAACGAATCAGGGCTCCCAACACCTTTTCAGACTCTACAAGTTTAACTCACAGCCGGCAAATTTGTATGATCTCGCATATTTCTTCCTCACTATTCAGCTAAATACCTATAGACTATCCACCTGAGTAGTTACGAAATATGATTATAGCTTCACCTCATTTAGACTGTCAAGAAAAATGTAACTGGTTAGCTATCGAAGAGAAGAATTTTACATTAAAGCCCGGGATGAATGTTCGTAGGTTTTGTCTCAATAATCCTCGGGATAGAAATAACAATCCCTACAAGTAACCAGAAGGGTTCCATTATCCTTACTATTATGAAGGTATTACTACCGAGTGCATGTCCCAGGAGTGCAGGGATGGCGGCAAGCATTCCTAGTGAAAGCCCCTTAAGAAACAGATCATCAGATTCTCTGAACGAGCGGAGGGTATGCTTGAAGATAGAATAGATAAGCCATAAAAATCCAAATAATCCCAGAAGCCCTGTTTCCTCCAGAATACGATTATATTGACCATCTATAAAACCTGCGCCTGTGACTCCCCATCCTATTATTGGATGTTTTGTCCAGTTTTTAAAAGAATATTTAAATCTGGTTATTCGGGCAGAGGTGGATGAATCAAAAGATATACCGAAGACCGTCTCTGTCTGGATAGACTGTGCTCTCCCCGAAAATGTATATTGGATTCGTTCTTCTACTGATTCAGGTATCATAAAGCTCCCCAATAATATTATAAGTACTGTGCTCCCAATCAGCATGGCCTTTTTTTCGGTAAAGAAGATTAATACCACTAACATTGGTATTAGGGCGATCCAGGAACTGCGGGACAGTGTATATAGAAATGGTGGAATAATTATCAGGCATAATCCTATTAATAGCTTTTTTTCGACTCTGTTTTTAATGGTCAGTATCAATCCAATTGCAATGGAGAGGATCAGTATAAGGTAGCCACCCAGAGTATTTGGTTCCCCTCTCTCTCCTTCAAAGGGAGCAGAGACCCTTGTCCCGCCAGGTATCTGTAAAATACCGATGATTGATATTATAAGGCAGGTAATAAAGATAACTATTATAAACCTTTTTATCTGTCTTTTGCTTTCTAAGTTATTGATGACCATAAAGTATATGATATAGTATTCTATATACTTTAAAATAAATAAAAGACCTGTCTTGGAATCAACCCTATCAAATGTTATACCGGTCACTGTAGAGAGAAAGAAAACCAGTATATATACTGAGATGGGTTTATTGAGAGGTGATTTTGCAATGAAATTCAATTCCTTGTATATTGCCATTTTTGCCAGCCAACTAAAACCAATGACTATAAGTAAAAGATCCTCAATGCGAAAGGTTACACCCCTGCCTGCCACATCACTACCACCTAATTGCTCTATCATCAATTCAGGGGATAAAAGCATAGAAAGGATCAGAATATAGAGTGAGGCCTCTGTATTAATAAAGGATATAATAAGTATCAATATGACACCTACTATAGCAAAGGCAATACTTGTTGCTGTCTTTGAAACGATCCCGCCAATCAGAATAGCCAATATGGATATACCGATAAAGAAAAGAATAACTACGGTGTCTCTTTGATTAATCTGCATAAACCACTACCTCTGGTAAAAGTAGTGCCTAAAGTTAAAAGTGCCTAAAGTTAAGAAATTATTTTTTTAGGCACTTATAATTTTATCGTATAACGACCTTATATGGTATATCATCTTTTTGTAATCGTTTTGATACAACCGTTGCCTCTTTTGCATTACTGAATGCCCCTATCTGCAATCTGAAATATTCTCCGGAATTATCAATCGATTTATATGAAACTATGTGTGGTGAATAGCCTGTCTTGATTAACATCTTTTCTTTTGGGATTAGCTCCTTTTTTGTCCGTGCTGTATCAAGTTTAATTGTATATGGAAGTTTTGCTATCTCGGCAGAATAGAATTGTTTTAAGGATTTAATCTTTTTTAAAATATCTTTTGCCTCTTTTTTAGTTCTAAAAGAATCAACAAATACTCTATAGAATTTACTACTACCATGTATTTCAACCAATGAATAATTTGCCGAATAATTCATTTGCTGCAGATCTTTTGCCACTTTTTCTGCGGATGACCGATCACGAAAAGATCCTACACGTATAGTGTAGGGTCTTCTTTCTAAAGGTATAAATGACGGCTTTATACTTTCTTCTGCAAGTTTAGGTTTGTCTTTCCTCAATGATGGCACTTTTTGAATTTTAGAGCCCTCGTTTTTTATAGGCTCTTTTATATTATCCTGATTTTCAAGTATTATAAGCATATCTTTATTCTCTGCAGGCCCATCAATAGACCCTGTTGAAACAGGCATAATAGATTTAGGAATAATGGCTTGATCCATACCGGCATATCTGTTCTGCCACCATAGGCCCAGGCATAGAAAGAGAAGTGTCACGATTACCGCGCTGATCTTATACCATGGATTTATTTGGGTCCAGTCGTATGGTTTCTCACTTTTAGGTCCCTTTTTATCAAAATATCTGCCTAACCATTTAGAGCATTTAGACCATAATGAGATATTCTCATGGATATCTTCTTCGTATCCATATTGACTATATTTATAGTATTGTTCGTGCAAATCAGGGCTTATCTCTGCTCTTAGCCCATTGAGTATGGTCCCAAAAATTTTTACTTTGACATTATCAAATTGTACCTTTATCCTCTTTAAAACCCCCCTGGCGATCTTTCCTACTTGATAAACCAACACTACTCCATCGATTTTTCCTCCCAGTATTAAGGCATCACTCGCAGGAAGGACAGGAGGTGTATCAAAGAGAACAACATCATATTTATCTTTTATCTGAGAAATAAACTCATTCGTTTTTTTAGAAAGGAGAAGCTCTGATGGGTTGAAGGGGATATCACCTGAAGTGATTATATGGAGATTGTCGATCCCCGGGGTTAATATGATATCCTCCATATCAATCTCGCCAACCAGGATATCTGTTACTGTCTTGATGGCATTTTCCCATTCACAACTGCCCAGAATAATCTGGGAGAATCCTGGATCAATAGGAAGCCCAAATACTTTATGGATTGCTGGTTTTCTCAAATCTGCATCTATCAAGAGAACTCTTTTCCCTGTTTGAGCTATGCTGATAGCCAGATTTATTATACAGATTGTCTTGCCTTCCTCAGCAGACGAGCTTGTAAAGGCGATGATCTTAAGCCCCTCTTCTATAGTAAGAAATTGCATATTGGTTCTTAATGAACGATAGCTTTCTGAAAAGGGTGATTTTGGCGGGTAATGAGAGATGAGACGGGCGTTTTTTTCTATCACCTCCTGGCTTATATTGGAGGATTCTAGTTTTTTCATGATCTCTTTTACCTCATTACTTCCAGTATACGGGATCAAACCCAAAACAGGTATTCCAAGTAACTTTTCTACATCCTCTATGCTTCCTATTGAGGTATCAAGGGTCTCATATACAAATGCCAGTACTACCCCTAAGATAAAACCTATTAAAGTCCCTGCAAAGGTGATAGTGCCTGTTGAAGCAGGATTAATCGGTTTTGTCGGGACAAGGGCAGGCTTTACAATATTTACATTTTCTATCTTTTCTGCCTCCCTTATCAAAAATTCCTGATGTTTTGATTCAAGTTGTGAGTAGATATCCTCATTTACCTTTACCTTCCGTTCTAACCTTGCCAACTCAAGTTCACTGTCAGGCAAGGCATCAAATCTGCTTCTGAGTCGTTCAATCCTCCTTTTTATATCATCTGTTTTCGTCTCTAATGTCATTTTGATTGCTATCAGCTGACCTTCCATCTTTTTTATGATATCATTCATCTCTCTTTTAATATCTGTAATTTCAGGGTTATTTTCGGTCATATCATAAAGGAGAATATCCCTTTTTAATCTCAGATCTAATAGTCTGCTTGTAAGTTTAGTAAAGATAGGTTTCATGCTCTCATTGGCAATCCCTTGAAAGACCATCTCAGGTAAAAGTTTTTCATTTTTCAGTTGTTTTCTTATTAATTCTATCTCTTTCTTTTCTATCTCTATCTTTTCATATTCCTCTTCCAGGCTGGCAAGACGTTTAAATTCATAACTGGCTTGGGCGTCAAAGGAGATAAGCCCTTTTCTTTCTCTGAATTCTTTGGCTTTATTCTCTGCCTTTCTCAACCTATCTTCCATTATCTTGAGTCGTTTCTCAATAAATTTACGGGCATCTGTGGAACGTTTATTTATTTCTCTGATCGTCTCACGACGGTAAACCTCAGCCACTGTATTGGACAGTTTTTGAGAAAAAAGCGGATCGCTTGTTATGGCTATAATATTAATAATATTTGTATTACCCTCTTTTTCAGTAGTGATCATATCTGTAAGCTCTAAAATTTTATTTAGATATTCATTGTTGTAACGAATATCCCCTGTGCTTAACTCTTTATCAATCAGACCAAGCTCTTTTGCCACCTTCTCCATTACAATATGGCTTTTGATAATTAATGCCTGACTCTCTAAACTGTCTATTGACGGATTCCATGTAAAAAATTCCACAAGGAGCCCTGACATAGAACTCACACGCTCTATCTTTACACTGGAGGATGCCTTGTATAGAGGTTCAGGCTTCTGGGATAAGGAAAAAATGAAGCTGGAGAGCCCCACCATTACGGTGGTAAAGATAACTATAAACTTACGTTTTCGCAGTACCCTCCAATAATCCCGTAAATTTAATTCATATTGTGCCATGTAGTAATTTACTCTCTTTCGTGTTTAAGTTGAGCTAACCAAAAATTAAACAATTAATAAAGATAAAAAATCAAAATGACATACCAAAATGTAAAAATTACCTCTTACCTTTTAAAATAAGTATACTGGAAGCTAATATGTTGGCTATCTCTGTTGTTTCCCTCAAGAGTTTATTCGTCTTGTTCGAGAGCAAAACTATAAATTCATCTCTTGAACTCATCTTTGAATTTCGATTTGTCATTTTGCATTTTTATTTTTAATTTATTCTTGAGTCGCTCAATTTTTTTACGAAAGAACCGTAATTTTTTGCTCCTATGGCGAGGGTAATACAGTTGTACCTGCATCTCGTGGCCCTGTATCTATCCTTAATCCTCCTCCTGTTGTATAGAGGTCTCTATAAAGCCCGGGATAGAGTAATGCCTGCAAGATTGGATATATAGTATCAAAAAAGTCTGATGCAGCCTTAAGAGAAGAGGTTGGCACATAGATTATATCCCCATTTTTTACTGTTATATTCTGAGAGATATCGCTCTTTTTAAGAAACCTATTAAGATCAGATGTAAGAATAGTTGGATCCTTAATATCTCCTCTGATAACCTTGACACTTTTAATAACAGCATGGGAGGCATATCCTCCTGCCATTGTAAGGGCCTTTACAATACCGATATCTTCTTTAAAATGATAGATACCAGGGCTATTTACTGCTCCCAGCACATAAACATTCCCTTTCTTTCTTTTGAACTCAGAACGGATATGGACCATGATTTTATCTCCATTCTCAAGGATAATATTCTGACTTTCATCTACATCATTCAACAGTTTATAAAGGTTTACAGAGTAAATTTTACCCTCTCTTATTAACTCTATATTGCCCAAATCAGCCTCCTGGAAATGGCCACCGGCTGTTAAAAGGAGATCAAGGAGAGTGGTCTTTCCTTTTAATGGATAGATACCCGGACCGGTTGACTTTACGCCCCTAAGGGCATTTACTGCTCCTATAAGAGAGACACTTTTACTGTTAGATTCCTTTACTATTACATCTATTCTCCGTTTTTTAAAGTATTCCTTCATATGCCCGGTAAGCATCTTATCTACCTGTGTTGTGGTAAGTCCCTTTACCTCCAGGTCTTCAAAGTATAAGAAGGATATCTTTCCATCAGGACCTACCACAGTAGTAAAATCCTCTGGTTCCCTCCTTTTCCATACCCTTATCGTGAGCACATCCCCGGGACCAATTATATACTCTGGAAATCCGGAGATCTCACTGTATACCCTGTTATGAGGGAAAGATGGGATTTCAATATTAATATCTTTACTTTCGGTTTTATTATTTTTAATCTCCTTTTCAAGGGTATCCATTTTTACCAATTCTGCATTGCCTCCATTTCTGTTTACAGCACATCCCAAAATAACAAAGATGAAAAAGGTTATTATCAGATTATTTATTTTCATAGAAATATCCATAGAAGATCACTTGTCCTCTATATTTAAATATCTTAATCTTTCTTCCGGGACAACATCAGTTATAAAAAGCAGGGGTTCTTTCTGTAAATCGACTATCTTTGCCTCTTTATACTGTTTCCCCTCTGAATTATAGTTAATTTTAATAACAGGCCGAAGTGCCATGCCTTCATTAATAGTGATTACTCTTCCTATATCCTTTGAGTTTAATTGGACATAACTTCCGAAAGGGAAGACAGATAAGTTTTCTAGTAATGTCTTAACAAGATTGGGAGAGAAATGCCCTTTTCTTGAACGTATGATCTCCCTGATAGCAGTGAAAGGTGATTTCCGTCTCTTATATGCCCTCTCGTTTGTCATGGCCTCGTATGCATCCACTATCCCTATAATCTTGGCGTTTTCATCTATTTTCTTACCGGATAGGCTGTGTGGATACCCTTCTCCATTTTCCCTCTCATGCACATGGAGAATAGTCTTGGCAAGCCAGGGTAATCTCCCATTAGAGAGCTTAATGATCCTTTGTGCCCCTTTCTCAGAATGGCTTTTTATTACTTCAAACTTCTCTTTCGATAGCTCAGAGTCACTTTCTATTAAATTCCTTGGTATCTCAAACATCCCTATATCATGCATCAATGCCGATACAGCAAGTTTTATCAGATTTTCCTTGCTATATCTTATACTTATGCCCATCTTTACAGCAAAGATAGATACATTTACAGAATGTGGTATTAAATACTCAGTATACCCTTTAGACCTAAACCCCATAAGGAGAAGACTCTTTGTTCTTTGAGATCTTGATTCTGTAATAGGAAAAGATTCTGTTGTCTGAAGGCTCTTTATTATTTTTTCAGCAATATCAAAACATGGCTCAATATCGCATGGTTTGTTATTCCTTATACTTGTGCCAACATTATATAGATACTCACACGCCTCTTTGTAAATCGCATTATTATCAGGTATATCTTTATTTTCAGAATAACTAAACCTGTTTTTCTCCTCTTTTTCTCTTTTTGTTTCATCCGGAGCAGAGAAAATCTCTTCTTTTGTTTTACCTTGTTTAATAATATCCTTAAAATTAAGCATAATTCATTCAAAAGAAATGCCTAAAGTGCCTAAAGTGAACCAGTGTTGTCCGGTTAGAAAATTGCATACTGAAAAATACAACGTCATTAAGTGCCTAAAGTGCCTAAAATGAGCTAAAGTGCCTAAAGTT